>CAVEHG010000106.1:0-5251 GCA_963615405.1 bacterium
GTACAACGAAGTTCAGGCAACCAAATATATGGTGCTTCCTGACACTTATTGGACCATGGAGAACTCAATGCTCACAATCGCGGCAGACAAGGCCGGTGCCAGCACTAACATTGTATTCAACTCCAAAAAACTCTCTCAGAAGACTTCCAAAGTTCAGTATGTGCTCCCTTTGAGGCTTGAATGCGCGACGGACAGCGTTAATGTCCAGAAGATGGACCTCGTTCTGATTCCAAAACTTGTGCCTGCCGAAATTTCTTTCGAAAAAACGACAAGTGAAATTAATCTTGCTTCAGATGCTGTGACACAGACCGTATCCGTCAATCTGAAGAAGGCAGCAAAACTTTCCATTCCGTGTGAACTGATGGCTCTCAGCCAGAAGTATGTGTCCGACGAATATAGCATAACACAAGACTATAAAGTGGTTCCCGAAACAATGTACAAGATTTCCAGGCCCCGTCTCACTCTCGCGATGGATGACAATCTGACACCTGTTGAAATCCAACTCAACAGCCGGGAAATAATCTCGGAGATGCAGAAGAGCGAAAATGTGGACAAGGTGTTTGTACTGGCGTTACGGTTGGTTACGAGCTCGTCGTTCGCCTCCGTTTCTTCCACCGCTGGCGAAACAATTATAATTTTTACAAAAGAATAGTATTATGCATATCAGAACACTCTCATTTTTACCTGCCGTCTTCCTGATGTTGATGCCTTGCGCATCTACCTGCAAGAAAATATCGGACGAAACCAAAGAGCAGGAAAAGCCCTCCGCTGTAGTATCGGGCGAGCCGTACGATTACACCGTGACAATGGCTCCTGAGCGCCCTTACATCCATGACTATGCCAACACGATGTTTATGAAGATGATGATGGCAATGCCCAAGATGGGAAAGGACGAGAAAGGCAACATCTGCTCTGTCGGCTCCTATGTGAATATGAATTATGAAAATGTAATCGAGGCATTGAGGCAGATTGACATCATTTCACGGGGGATGAACAAGATAGTTTATCTAGTCGGTTGGCAGTATAACGGTCACGATGACGGATATCCGGCATTTTTCGGTTTCAATCCGGCACTCAAGCGCTCCGTGGACGACTCGGCTCGCGACAGTTTCCTTTGGTGCCAGGAAGAAGCCAAAAAGTACAATACATCGGTTTCTATCCATATAAATATGAATGATGCCCATTCTGACAGCCCCCTGTGGAAGTATTATGTGGACAATGATCTTCTGTGCAAAAACACTGACGGTTCGTATTACAAATGGGGAATAAAAATAAACGGGATGGACAATGTGCAGGTGAACTGGGTAAATGAGTGGAGGCTCGGTCAGACGCAGAAGCGAATAGACAAGGTGATAGAGCTTTGCAACCTCAAGGAAGTAGGTACTGTTCATATCGATGCGATGCAGCCTCATCCAAGCCCTCTGCATAACTACAGCAAAGATTACGCAGAGGACGTCGAACGCAAGATTTACCGCTATTTCCGCAATCAGGGTATTGATGTCACGTCTGAGTTCTGGAAAATTCAGCATTCCGATATGTTCTATGGTATCCGTCCCGCTGTATGGTGGGATGACAGGACCTTCAGCGAGCGTATGCAGGTTGATGCCAATCTCGCCTGCGGCGGCGTGTTCGGTCAGCCAGGCGGCTCCGCCAACGAGATGCTGAACTTTCTTTTCGGCGCCAATATGCAGGGAGAGACACGTTTCTCCGCCGCTTCCGATTTCGATGCGCTTAAGAAGGACTTCTGCGAACAGACCCTTCTGTTCGTGTATCTGAACAGCCACGACATCGAAAGCGGTGACGAGTCGCAGCAGTGGGTCAGGTATTCCGGCAATCTGGTTTCGGATTATGCCGCCCGCAAGATTTACAAAGGCAATCTCATCCTACGTCAGGACGGCGATGTGTTCTGCCCGGCACTCTGGATAACCGATCATAAAGAAATTCTCGCCTTTTCTGAGGACGGCTACTCGCTCAAGACATGGTATCTTCCTTCAGACTGGAATGGCGTGAGCAGCGTGGACGTGTACACAGTCACCAAATCCGGTCTTCAGGGCAAGAAAACCCTTAATGTTGACGGAAACAAAATCACCTTCAGTCTCTCCAAGGGTCAGATGGTGTCAATTCAAGCAAAATAAAAATGATGAAGAAAATTGTAATACTCTTCGCCGCCGTGCTGCCTGTGCTTTGGAGCTGCAGTAAAAAGGCGGACAAGCCTTTTATCGATTACAGGGGCGTAATACTCTGCAATGAAGAATTGTTCGATACGGACACGTCTGTCTACAACTGGATAGATACACTCAAGATGTACGATATGAACACCGTATCTCTGTACGCCGAATTCGCCGACCACGGCACTCCGGAGTATCTTGAAAAAGTGCGTATTCTCGAGGAAAACGGTTTTGCCGTTGAGAACCAGACTCACGGAATGTCCTGGCTCCTGCCAAGGGACCTCTTTGCGGAGCATCCCGAATACTTCAGAGTCAACAAAGATGGGGAACGCGTGTCCGACTACAATGGATGTCCCTCCTGCCCGGAGGCGCTTGCTGTGGTAAGGGCGAATGCGAAGATTCTGGGTTCCAGATTTACCCCCACCAACCACAGATATTACTTCTGGATGCACGACGGAGGTGACAAATGCCATTGCGAAAAGTGTGAGAATATGAACCTTGCAGATCAGGCGCTTCTGTTCGAAAATGCCATGATAGCCGGTCTGAGGGAGATAGACCCCGAAGCGAAGCTCGCCCATCTTGCCTATGACAACACCACCCCAGCCCCAATCTGCGTGAAGCCGGCCGAAGGAATATTCCTCGAATATGCTCCTATAGACCGTTGTCACGAGAGACCTCTCACCGACCTTGAAGCGGGTTGGGCGGCTCGCCCAAGATGGAAAAATGGCGACTATGTGCAAATGCTCTATGATAACCTCAAGGTTTTCGATGCAGACGAGGCAATGATTCTGGACTACTGGATAGATGATTCTCTGTTCAGCAACTGGCACAAGCCTCAGACTGAGGTGTATTGGGATGATGAGGTGTTTCTTGCCGATCTCGAATTCTACACAAGCCTGGGAATACATATGTTCACCACATACGGCGTTTATATCGACGCTGACTATAAGAAGATGTTCGATGACGTGTCCTGCGTAAGCAAATATTGTGCAGGGCTCCGGGATTTTGCTCCCTCAAAAAACAGATAACCAAATAACTCATAACATTATGAACACAAATTTCAAATTGTTTGCAGGACTCTGCCTCGCCGCGATGTTTGCGCTGCCTTCCTGCGAGAAAACCCCAGACACAGAAGACCATGAGAAAAATACGGATCCGGATGTCGTCGTGCCCGTTGTATCAATTTCCGCGGATCCCTCTTTTTCAGGGGAAAACACGGCAACAGTGACTCTTACCCTTGATAAGGCGACCACAGTTGATGTTATCGTCAAGCTTGCCTCCGCCACTGCGGAGGAAGGCTACGAAGCCTTGTACGCCGACTTTAAGAAAGAGGTTAAGATTCCTGCCGGTGAGACATCTGCCACCGTGCAGGTTGAAGCCGACACAGACGGATGCGCAAGCGGCACGTATCAGGTTGCCATCAAGATCGCAGGAGCAGAAAAGGCGACTCTCTCCCCAGTCTCCACCGTCTACATCTCACTCGTGTACTCGGCAGTTCCGGTCATAAGCCTCTACTCGGATCCGTCATTCAGCGAAGATGGGCTTCTCAAGTTGAAGCTCATTCTGGATGTCGCCACAGACAAGGATGTTACCGCCAATATCGCCGTTGCCGATGACGCTCCAATCACAGTTAATCTTTCTGCGACAACAGTCGTCATCCCGGCCGGAAAAACAGATGCTGAAGTGATGGCTACCGCGCAAAATCCATCCACATTCGGTGAGTACAAAGTCACATTCCGCATCGCGGATGCCCAAAATGCAGAAGTCGGAACATACTCTACGACCACCGCTACCTACGATAATCGCCAGTTCAAGTTCAATATTGACGGAATCTTCAAAGATTGGTTCAAGAACGAGGTCCCGACCCTCACCGGTGACGGCATTCTCAAGACAGTCAAGTACTTTGTGGATGAAAAGGATCTATATGTCTATATTGAAATCTCCGGAGCAAGGAAGGTATGCGCCAGCGGAACGTTCAACACCGCTATGGACTTTTTTATCGACTGTGACGGAGTCTCCAACACTGGATATTTGAGGCCGGGAGACATATTCAATCACACCTGCAACTGGTATTACGAAACATTTTTGGGCAATGAATCCGAATTCGGCAAGTGGGACAGTGGCCAGTATTATACAGAAACCGCATGGGGTTCTTGGGTTAACCACGATATATTGCCGGCTGATGTGAAGGGAGCATATGACTCAGAAAATGATATTGCTCAGGTTGAGGCGCGTCTTGGCAGAGGGGATTTCAAGATTACCGGCACAAAGGTGGGCCTGGGAATGATGATTCTCGACAATCCTAGCTATTCTTACTTGGACAAGCTCCCGAAAAATGAAGATCTCAGTCTTCTTGTGCTTGATATACCGGCATATGTGGAGTAATGGTCCGGAGCCAGTTTTGGACTGATTCCCAATAATTTATCAATAGAGAGGATGTATTTAAGATTTTTTCGGGGAATACATCCTCTACTTTTCACATAGACTTCTCATAAAGTTTGTCACCTGTGTTTCGGAAGTTTGTTCTGTTCTCGGTTTTGGGGACGGTCGTGTCGTCCTGCGGCAATGCCGTGGGAGGCGGAGGCTTTTTTACAGTCTGTCCGGCCGCATCCATTGACGGGCTTCATGCTCCGTGGGATGCTCTTGAGGACGACACCATTTCCTGTGGATGAAAAGGGGCGTGATCTGTCGCTTTACGCTAACCAGAATTTCGGTGCCGACAAGTCCTTTCATCCCGGAGGCTTACACAAGGGCTTTTTCGGGGCGTACTGGGGGAACGACGAATTTGGAGTGCTCCATTATGCCCTTCGCGACGAGTCGGTGACCCTGACGGTTCCAAGGCGGAGTTCTTCAGAACCGCCACCACCAGAGTGAATGACAAGTTCCCGAAACTCACCCTGCTGCTCGGCAATTTTGATTCGTAATTTGACTAGAAACCCTTCTGATATTAATTTTGCACACAAGTTCAGCGGAGAACTTGACGAAATGAGTTATGGAAAGAATATGAAAGAAAACAGGACTATGGCAGTGATGCATCCGAATAATTTTTAGTAAATTTGCGGTGAATGTGCGATACCTAGGGC
>CAVEHG010000107.1:0-5215 GCA_963615405.1 bacterium
ATTCTGAGCGATTGTCGGAGATTCGTATCTCACGCTTTGAGGGATACAGTACAGGATGTGTTTGTCTTCTGCAAAAGACTTTCCGCGGGCTCTTGCATTGCTGATGAGAGAGCCGTTGCGGATGAGATCCGGACGGCGCTTGCCCTCCCAATAGAACTCCCACAGCCGTTCGTTCAATATATGCTGGCGCATATCTTCCTTTGTGACAATATCATCAACCAGCTTCTCGTTCTGGCTGCCGGAATAGTTGTCAAATGCACGCGAACGAATCTGATGAACAAGTGCCTTCACCTCCGCGGTGGGGCCGTTCAGTTCGTTCAGGACCTCGGCACGGGACAACACGACATCTGCAAAACGTTCAAGAACATAATCGGAAGAATCCCAATTGCCGTTGGTTGTCGAATTCTCCGGATATTTCATAGGGAACGGAGCCGATTTTCCCGATATCTTGTCAGTTCGCCTGTTCACCATAGTCTTGCCGTTCCAGTATTCCGCCACGAGTCCGTCTCTGCGCTTGTCCCCCGCGGCAAAGCTGTCATAAGTTTCCCAAGTGCTCAGAAAGCCTCCCCAACAGGTAAGCGCTACATTTGAACGCGATTTGTAATCCGCAGGAAGGGTGTGTGCAAGAAAATTGTTACCGAGTCCGCTCTGTGGGACACAGGACAGAGCAAAGATTATTTCCTTGTTTCCCTTGTTGGATGGTTTCCAGATGCCCATATAGTCGTCGAGCAGTCCGTATGGCGAACCCGGAGCCATCATAACCGTTGTCAGAGAATCAGCCTTTTTCCACCATTTCTCAGCTTTTGCGGCATTCCCGCCTTCCCTCCAATGAGTTTCCTGTCCGGCCTCGTGCATAAACAGTTTCAGAAGATAAATCTGCGCGACTCCCACCGTTACTCGGCCCCAGTCCGACGATGCGAGTTCGTCCTGAGTGTAGAGATTCTCCTGGACTTCCTTGAGTTCCGTCTCAAGAAAGTTCACATATTTGTCTGCCGAAGGGCGGACCGGTTCCCAGGAAAGTGCCTTGTCAGTATCCGTGGCAAGTTCCCCGTCAGTTATAATCGGAAGAGGTCCGTAGAGGTCGTAGAGGTCATAGGCAAACATGGCTCTGATAGTTCTCAATTCTGCCTTGTACCTTCTTTTGACAGGAGCGGATATGGACAGATGCTTCATCCGTTCCAACAAGGCGGTTATTCTTGTCACCGCAGGCATATAGGTTTCGTAAAATTTGGACTCCCAGTCGTCAAGGTCATCATACGGCATCCACATATAGTTCAGCTGCTGTTCCCAAACCCAATTGCAATCGGCCTCGTCTGTACATCCGACCTGAAGAGTGAGCAGAGAACCCCAGCTGCAGTTATAGCCAGCCCATCCTCCCTGCCGGAATTCGTGATATATGCCGGTAACGGCGGCGGACAAGTCACTTTCCGTATTGAGGGAATTATCCGGTGCAAGTTTACTGTAGTTTACCGGTTCCAGTCCGCAGGAGTAAAAAACGCCTGATGAAAGAAGAGCCAATAGTATTATTTGTATGATTCGTTTCATATGACTTGTCTTTAGAAATTCAGATTAAGGCCGAACATATATGACCTCTGGTTCGGATAGCCCGCCTTAAAATCGGTCTCCGGGTCGTTCCCTGTGTATTTCGTGATTACAAAAGGATTCCCTATTTCCGCATAGAAGCGCAGTTTGCCGATGTGGATACGGTCGAGAAGCTTCCTCGGTATGGTATAACCGAGCGTAATGTTCTTGCACCTGATGAACCAGCCCTGCTCCCTGAGAAATGAACCTGGCTGCGGGTAGGTTGTGACTATGCCGGATGGGTTTTCAGAATCCGTATTCGTACTTGACCAGCTGTCAAGCACCTCTTCGAGAAAATTCTGACCCTGCAGCACGCGCCTCAACTCAAAGAACGAGTATTTGTCACGGGTCGCGTTGTAGACCAGACGGTCAAACATGCCGTAGAAGAAAATGTTGAGATCAAAGCCCATATAGCTGAAGCTGTTGCCCAGGCCCATTGAGAATCCAGGATCAGTGGTTCCGAGCAGAACCATATCTGCCTCGTTCAGGATGCCGTCTGGCCTGCCGGTATATTTGTAGCGGCCGTTCCCATCCAGGACAGGATTACCGAAATCATCAGTCTCCCAACCGTTTACATCGCGAACCTTGAACTGGCCCGGGACAAGGTTCGGCATATATGACGGAGCGTCTTCCCCAAGTTTCAGAATTCCGTCGGAAATGTAGCCGTAATATGCCCTTATCGGATCATTGTCTTTTTGCCACGGGTTAAGCGAACCGGTATCCCGGTTAAGCCAGCGGTCAACATAACGTGTAAAACTGAACTCCGTGTTCCACTTGAATTTTCCGTCAAAGTTGATGCTCTTCAGACTTATCTCGACGCCGCTGCTCTGAGTCTGGCCGACATTCGCAGCCACCGAGGAGACCTCCATATAGGATTTCAGTGTTCGGTAGCCCAACAGTCCGTCTATTTTTTTGTAGAACATATCCACCGCGCCCGAAAGTCTCTGGTCAAAGAACCCGAAATCTAGACCGAAATTGTATTCTGTCGTCGTTTCCCATTTCAGGTTGTCATTACCCATCTGGTATTTGTATGTTCCGGTCTGGACGGTTTCTCCGAATATAAATTCGCGATAATCTGATGAATAATACTCAAAAGCGCTGCTGCCGATGTTAGCATTACCCGTCTGACCTGCTCCAAGGCGCAGTTTAAGGTCCGACATCCAGCGGATATTGCTCATAAACGGCTCCTGAATGATTCTCCATGCGAAGGCTCCCGAAGGGAAGAATCCGTACCGGTTGTTTTTTCCGAAACGGTCCGACCCGTCAGCCCTCAACGTCAGGGTAAAGAGATAGCGCCCGAGCAGGTTATAGTTCACCCTTCCGAAAAAAGACTGAAAACGCTCATAACTCTTGGAAGATGAGACAGTCGGACGTTTGGCCTCACCTGCACTCAGATTATTGTAGAGAAAGCTGTCCGTAAAGAACTGCGAATTCGAAGCACCGAGAGACTCATAGGTAAAATCCTGGGCAGACCAACCGGCAAGAACATCCAAATCGTGGATATCGGCAAGTTCAACCTTGTAGTTGAGAGTCGTCTCTATGAGTCTTGACATCGAGGATGCCATTGAACGGCCTGCCTTTCCGCCTTCCTGCTGTCCGTACATCGTTGTCTTTGGCAGGTAGGAATAGCGGTTTCCCTCCTGGTCATCTATACCGAGGTTGACTCTGGCAGAAAGTCCGGGGAGAATTTCCGCCTGGACATATGTATTCACAAGAAAACGCCTTGTCTTCGTATAATCCTCTATCTCCAGCATTGACACAGGGTTCGGCACCGTGGTCATCAGAGGACTCGTGTTATATTCCCCCTTCTCATTCTTCACGGCTATCGTCGGATCGTAGGCAAGAGCCGAATTGATGAGTCCCGAGTTCTCGAAATCCTCAGTTCCAAGAGGAATATTCGTGCTCTTGATGTAGCTCATCGTCCCGTTCACGCCGAATTTCAGCCATTTGGCAAGATTCAACTCAAGATTGACCCTGCCTGTGTACCTGTCAAAATCCGAGTTCTTGACGACACCGGCCTGATTGTAGGCATTGAACGAAGTCATATAGCTGACCTTCTGAGTCCCTCCAGACACGGAAACATTGTGCTGGGATATGCTGCCCAGACGGGTAATCAGCCCATACCAGTCTGTTCCGGCACCGGCATTGGCAATCTCTTCGTCAGAATAAACGGCTTTCCACGGGCTGGAAACAGAAGAGGCATCTGCAGTCCCATAAGGATAACACCCGTTGTCAAACAGCCAGTTCTCATATGAAAAGCTGTTCGCTTTCTTCATATACTGTTCTGCCGTGAGCATCTTCAGACGGTTTGCAATCTGCTGGACTCCGTAGCTTCCGTCATAAGAGACGACCGGCTTGCCTTCTCTTCCTTTTTTCGTGGTTATGAGCACGACTCCGTTGGCTGCTCTCGCTCCGTATATAGCGGAGGATGACGCGTCCTTAAGGATTTCGATTGACTCTATGTCGTTAGGATTTATGGAGTTGAGGACATTGTGGGAGCCGAAGTCGGAATAGCGGTTGTCCGCACCGGGTTCCACGCTGTCGCCACCCACTGGGAAACCGTCGATAATGTAGAGCGGAGTATTCCCGGCTCCCGTGGAAGCGGCTCCGCGGATGAGGATTTCCACTCCGCCGCCCGGTTGAGCACTCGTCTGTGTCGCCGTCACGCCGGCCGCCCTTCCTGAGAGCAATGTGGCGATGGAAGATGCTGACGCAACCGGAAGTTCAGCTGTTTTTACGGAACTCACCGCACCGGTAAGGTCACTCTTCTTCACGGTGCCATAACCCACGACCACACTGCTTTCCAGAGAATTGGAGCTGCGGGAAAGCACCACGTCAAGATCCCTGTCATCGCGGGACACGGAAATTGTCCTGCTCTCCATTCCGAGGCAGGAGAATTCGAGGCTGACGCCGGGAGTCATCTGAATGAGATATTTCCCGTCAACATCCGTAATCACGCCTTCCGCAGTGCCTTCAACAAGCACTCCGGCTCCGATTACCGGTTCGCCGTCCTCATCAAGGACACGTCCGCTCACTGTAATCAAAGAGGATGTTTCAACGTGAGTCTTTCTCGACAAAACGATTGTCTTGTCATCCTGAATCTGCCAGACAATGCCGGTACCCTCAAAGAGTCTGTCCAGAACCTTGTCTATCTGTTCACCTTCTGCGACGATGCTTGTCTTTTGGGATAAACCCTCCAGCTCCTCGCTGTAGAAAAACCTGTAGTCGCTCTCCTTTTCGATTGTACGGAGAACCTGCCTTACAGTTCGGTCCTGTTCATTAATTTTAAGTCCCTGGGCGAATGCACCCCCCCCGGTCACAATCAGAAGAATTGTGACAGCCAGCATCCGGAACTGAATGCGCAGCCCACTGTGAAAATGCTTTTGCATAAATTATGTAGTTAGTTGGTTGGTCAGTCTGTCAAGGTCGCACAGGTTATTCCCTGTCTATCACAACCGTATTGTCATCGTAACGGCAGTTTAAAGAAGCGGCGATCGAAATATAGCGGAGAACCGTGCCGATGTCCGAATATCCGCCCGGTATGCTGCCGGAGAATTTCATCTGGGCCAGCTCCTGTTTCCGGAACACCACATTAACACCGTATATCCGGCGAAGGTCTTCCGCAATCTCTTTC
>CAVEHG010000108.1:0-3350 GCA_963615405.1 bacterium
CCACAAACGGACTGCAAAGGTAGTTTTTTTTACTCAATCCGCCAAAGTTTTTTGGCGTTTTTACCGCACTTTTTGGAGACAAAGACTGCCGATGCAATTCAGCGCCGTATATCGATAACCATTTTCTCCACGAAATACTCTCCCGGCAGTACCGAAGAAATCGGCCACACGCCCACAGAACCTTTGGAAAGGCGGCATTTCCCCATAGCCAGAGCGATTTCTTCGACAAGGTCGCCGCCTTTAAGATAGAAGATCCCCTTGTGCCATTTCCCTTTCACCCAAGGCAGAAAGTTATCCAACGAAGTCACAGCACGGGAGACTACATAGTCATAGGAGAGAGGAAGAGTTTCCGCCCGGGCATTCACGGTGCTGACATTCTTCAGGCCGAGGGCAGAAGCCACCTCCCGCGCCACCGTCACTTTTTTTCCAATCGAATCGCAGAGGGTAAACTGCACGGAAGGAAAAAGCGTCGCCAAAGGGATGCCGGGGAAGCCCCCTCCGCAGCCGAGGTCCAGCACAGAAACAGGCACCCCACGGGACTCGGAGCCATTCTCCACATCAGCAGAACCGCCGCACCCACAAAGAGTGGACTCCCCCTCCCACTCGCCGAACACCTCCGGACGCTGATATTTCAGATACAGGGCAATCCCCAGAGAATGCAGGATGTGGTGCTCGTAGAGATTGTCGATATCCTTTCGCGACACCACATTTATCTTCGAATTCCACTCCCTGTAGAGTCCGTCCATCGCTTCGAAACGCAAGAGCTGTGCTTCCGTAATTTCCGGAAACTCAGCCGTCAATATATTCCTGAATTCTGAAAAATCCATATATACCAAATTTAATTCACTGGAAATTGGGAGGTTAACCTTAGTCAGTTAACAAGCAGCCGACTACAAAGCTTCGTCGCTCATATCCATCATTTTCATAAGTTTGATGCGGGCGCGGCGAATCTTGGTTTTGACGGTGTTCATCGGCATATCAAGAGCATCGGCGATTTCCTGGTACCCGTAGTTGTCGATGAGGAACATCTTTGCCACCTTCTTGTAATCTCCTTCAAGCAACTCTATGACCGTCAGCCATTTGTCATATTCCTCGCGATTGATCACGCTGTCTTCAGGCGAAGTCGCCCCGGACGGGATGTCAAGCGAAGTGTCGGAATCACAGGCGATTGTCCGCACCGTCATATTCTCAGCTTTCCTCTCACGCCGGTTCAGATGGTCAAAGGCGGTGTTCTGCCCGATACGGAACAGCCAGGTGGAGAACATATAGGCATCGTTGTAAAGGTCAATCCGGCTGAACGCCTTCTGAAATGTTTCGATGCAGACATCTTCGACATCCTCTCGGTTGGAGATGAAACGCGAGACGTGGGTACAGAGAGCAGCGTGATAGCGCTGATAAAGGATCACAAACGCCATCTGGTCCTGCGCCTTCGCAAGGGTGACGAGTTCCGGGTCACTCAGATCAGTGAGCTTCGAGCCAGTTTTTTCCTTCATTGCATTCAACTGTAAGCGGTACAGACAAGCTTGTCACATTCTCCATTTCCTTGACCACAAGGCGTTTCAGGGTTTCAACTTCTTCTGGCAGGGCATCGAAGAGGAGTTCATCGTGAATCTGGAGCACCATACGGCTCCGAAGCCCTTCCCGAATCATTCTGCGGTCAACATTTATCATCGCCATCTTTATAATGTCGGCGGCAGTCCCCTGAATCGGAGCGTTCACGGCATTCCTTTCTGCAAGAGCGCGCACGGTTCCGTTGTGTGAATTGATGTCAGGGACATATCTCCGGCGTCCGAAAACCGTCTCTACATATCCGTTTTCACGTGCCGCAGCGAGAGTATCCTCGATGAAATATGAAATCGACGGGAAATGCCTGAAATAGTCGTCGATTATCTGCTTGGCATCACTTCGGGATATGCGGAGCCGCTGCGCGAGCCCGAATGCGGATATCCCGTACATTATTCCGAAATTCGCGGTTTTGGCGATGCGGCGCTGCTGTGCAGTCACCCCGGAAATCGGAATTCCGAAAATCTTGGACGCCGTCATCGCGTGAATGTCCTCCCCCGCCTTGAACGCCTCCAACAGATGGCTGTCGCAGCTGAGGTGCGCCATTATCCGGAGTTCAATCTGGGAATAGTCGGCCGAAACGATCAGTCCGTCCGGGCGCGAAGGCACGAAAGCCTTGCGGATTTCCTTCCCACGTTCGCTGCGGACCGGGATGTTCTGGAGATTTGGCTTGGAGGAACTCAGCCTTCCTGTGGCGGTGAGCGACTGGTTGAAAGTCGTGTGAATCTTCCCTGTCGCCGGATTTACGAGGGAGAAGAACGGTTCGATGTAGGTGGACAGAAGTTTGCGCACCGCACGGTATTCGAGTATGTCTCCCACAACCTTGTGCTTGTCCAAAAGCCCCACAAGCGTATCCTCGTCCGTAGGATATTCATAACGGACATCCTTTTTCGCTTTGATTTTCGGATTCAGCTTCAGCTTTTCAAAAAGGAGCACCCCAATCTGCTTCGGGGACAGGATGTTCAGCGAAGGTTCACCGACATCCTCCCTGATGCGGTTCTGAATCTGCACAAGTTCGGCGGAAAGGGAGTCGGAGTAGCGTCTGAGCTGGGTCAGATCAACCTTCACCCCGTCGATTTCCATCTTGGCGAGCACGCGGATCAAAGGTTCCTCGACCTCATCGTAAAGTTTCGCGAGCCCCGCCGCTTCGAGATTCTCCCGGACTTTTCGCCCGAGCGCAAGGCTTATCGCCGCCTCTCTCGAACGGTCGTTACCCGAGTCCGCAGAATCTGAAGGCTCCTCGTCAAAAAGCGAGAGTTCTTTCTCCTTTCCCTGTCCGGCCGCGTCGCCTTCGAGACTCACTCCGAGCACCGTGCGGGAAAGGGCATCGATCTTGTGGGTCTTCTCCGGATTTATCAGGTAGTCCATCAGTTCCACATCGTGCAGAGCCCCGCGCATCTCAATCCCTGCCCCGTGAAGATGTTTCCAACTTTCTTTGAGACCATATCCCGTCTTGACAACGGCTTCATTTTCAAGCAGATCCCTGAATTCGACCGGACTTCCCTCCGCGACAAGAATCTCCCGGTCAGGGGCCTCAGAGGCCGAAGCATTCACCTTTGCGCCGGAAGTCACGGGCACTGCGCCAGCGGCAGCGACAAGAACAGAGTCCCCGTCCTGAAGGACTGAGACCATCCCGGACCGCATCCCGGCCTCAACGGCCTGCGCCGCAGAAACCTTCTCGAATTTGAATTCCGACGCTGAAGGGGAGTCGGAGCCATAATCTGCGGGAGCATCGCCGAGCCAACGCTTCAGGGAACCGAACTCATAGAAATCGAAAAGTTCGAAGA
>CAVEHG010000108.1:3360-5206 GCA_963615405.1 bacterium
CGTAATGCCTGACGACAGCCATATCCGCTGTCGGAAATGCGCTCAGATCGATGTCAGTCTTGATTGTCACAAGAAAACGGCTCAGTTCTATGTGGTCGCGGGCAACTTCGAAAAGTCCCCGCTGTTTCGGAGTCAGTTTGTCGAGATTGTCGTAAATCCCCTGCACGGTGCCGTAAAGGCCCAGGAGCTTCTTCGCCCCCACTTCACCCACGCCTTTAACGCCGGGAACGTTGTCAGATGAGTCACCGCAGATGGTCAGATAGTCAATCACCTGCTCCGGCTCGTGAACACCGTATTTCTCGCAGATTTTCGCTCTGTCAAGCAGTTCATTCTCGGATCCGGCCTTTCCCGGTCTGAGCTGGAAAACGCGGTCGGTGACAAGCTGGCCATAGTCTTTGTCCGGAGTCACCATATAGACCGTAAATCCCTCTGCTTCGGCCTTTTTCGACATTGATCCGATTACATCGTCAGCCTCATATTTCGGAATCATCAGCACCGGGATGTTCAGAGCCCGGCAAATCTCGCACAAAGGCTCCAGCGCGTCTATAACCAGCTGCGGAGTGGCGCTACGGGTTCCCTTGTAATCCGGATAGACATCGTGCCGAAATGTTCCTCCCGGAGGGTCGAACGAAACCGCGAGGTGGGTCGGATGCTCCTTCTCGATGAGTTCAAAGAGATATTTCGTGAATCCGAAAAGAATCGAAGTGTCCTTCCCCTTTGAATTTATCATCGGATGCGAGAGCAGCGCATAGTACATCTTGAATACAAGTGCGTGCCCATCAATGAGATACAGTCTTTTCTCCGCTGTTTCCATAGTCAAAGTTTCAGGATATTTCCCAATAATATTCATAGAAGAGAACGATGGAGCGTATGCCGGCGAAGAACTGGCTGAGAAGATAGGATTCGTTCGGGGAGTGGATGGTGTCGCGTTCGAGACCGAAGCCCATCAGGAGCGGGTCGATGCCGAGAATCCGCTGAAGGTCGGCGAGAATCGGAATGCTGCCGCCCCCGCGGGACGGAACCGGTTCAACTCCATAGACTTCGCCCATTGCGCGGGCAGCCGCCCTGTATGCCGGAGAGGAAATCGGGATGAGAAATCCGTCGCCTCCGTGACAAGGTTTGACCTCGACTTTGACATACGGCGGGGCTATCGAGAGGAAGTGTTCCGTAAAAAGCCGGCTTATCGTTTCACTGTCCTGATTCGGGACGAGCCGCATCGAGATCTTCGCGTGGGCCTCGGACGGGAGTACTGTCTTGGACCCCTCGCCGGTGAAGCCGCCCCAGATGCCGCAGACGTCAAGGCAGGGACGGATGCCGGTGCGTTCAAGAGTGGTGTAGCCTTTCTCGCCCTTCACTTCGGCGATACCGAGAAAAGCCTTGTATTCATCAAGGTCGAACGGAGCGCGGGCAAATTGTGCGCGGTCTTCTGCGGAGAGTTCCACCACATTGTCATAGAAACCCTTGACAGTGACCCTCCCGTCCCTGTCTATGAGAGACGAGATCATATCGCAGAGGACATTGATCGGGTTGGCGACCGCACCGCCGTAGTGTCCGGAATGAAGATCCTTGTTCGGTCCGGTGACCTTGACTTCAAGATAGGCAAGGCCGCGCATACCGCAGTTGATGGAAGGAACCTTGTCAGAAATCATTGTCGTGTCGGAAACGAGTATGACGGAAGCGGCGAGCTTTTCCCTGTTGGCCTCCGCCCATTCGGCAAGCGACGGGCTGCCGATTTCCTCCTCGCCTTCAAAGATGAATTTGACGTTGTGGCGGAGCTGACCCGTGCGGACAAGATACTCGAATGCCTTGATGTGCATAAAGAGCTGTCCCTTGTCGTCGTTCGCTC
>CAVEHG010000109.1:0-5158 GCA_963615405.1 bacterium
AAGGAGAATCATATTCAGTATGACAACCACATAGACGATGAAATAACATTCGTGCCTGCCCCTGTTGTGAGGGCATCAAACTCAACATTTGCTTCCACGAGCGTTTTTCAGACCGGTGCGTTCCATCACGTAGCCGGCACCCTATGGGTTTTCTCTTATTTCGACTCTGCCGAATATATTCCCGAAACTGTGGTTTCCCGATGCGGCGACGCCTGGCGAATGGAAAGATCTGTGGACGGAGAAGTCTACAGATGGCCTGCGGGCGGTGACCGTCTCACATTTTTCAGCTGGAGTCTGAACAGCGAGACCCTCTCCTTTCACCCTGCATCCGGTTCTCGGCGAGGACAAAGGAGGACTATTCCGCATCGAAGGAGTTTCACATTACATCTCTCAGTCTTAAAAATGTTGCGAAAACCGGTGATTATCAGCAGGGTGAGTGTGTGGACGGCGTCTGGCGCGAAGTTGACAGATGGACGGCGTATTCAACCTACGACGCTCTCTACGGAGACTATACCCTCTCACCGGCTCTTGTGACGGCGGAAAGGGCGGAGCTCTGGTTCCGCTCTCCGGGACCGAGGTCCTGATGGGCTTCGACTATGTTCTGGTGAACGGCCGCGAATCCGGAGTCTATCTCCAGACGGCTCTCGTGGAGTTGAACAC
Source organism: bacterium (assembly GCA_963615405.1). GTDB lineage: Bacteria > Bacteroidota > Bacteroidia > Bacteroidales > UBA932 > Cryptobacteroides. Next base: position 661 of record CAVEHG010000109.1, read on the forward strand.
CGGAAACCTGCTTTCTCTCTCGCAGCCTGTACTATTCTCCATACGCCTCGTGACCGGCCAGTCCTACAGCTTCATCTTCTGGGCTTATAAGGACGGTGCGCCTTACACTCTCGACGCTGCAAACAAGAAAGTGACCGTGGATTACAGCGACGCAACCGCGGAAACTATTAATGTGAAGTTCGCTGCCGAGCCGACAGACGTCCTCTCAAAAGCGCTTCTGACCACACCTCTCAAAGAAAACGGAGTGCTCAACATTGAGTTTGCAAATCCTTGTGGATCAATGATGAACAAAGGAATGCCTCATCTGGTAAATTGCTGACATTTGGGCTTGGTCAATAATAACTCGCGAACCTGAATGCCATATAATTTTGTGCGGTGAGGAAGGGGGTGAATAAAAGATGGGACAGATATTCACTCAGTCCTGAACCTTTTCAAGGGTTTCGCGGATTTTCGCCTCAATCTCGTCGCACAGCTCGACATTGTCGGTGAGCAGCTGTTTGACGGCCTCGCGTCCCTGGGCAAGCTTCTGGTCGTTGTAGCTGAACCACGAACCGCTCTTCTTTATTATGTCGTACTCGACTCCGAGGTCGATGACCTCGCCCACGTGCGAGATTCCCTCGCCGAAGACGATGTCGAACTCAGCCTTCTTGAAAGGAGGAGCCATCTTGTTCTTTACGATCTTGACTCTGGTGCGGTTTCCGAGCGCCTCGTCTCCGTCCTTGATCTGTGTGGTTCTGCGCACATCGACGCGGACTGAAGCGTAGAATTTGAGGGCGTTACCTCCGGTCGTCGTCTCCGGATTGCCGAACATCACTCCGATCTTGTCGCGCAACTGGTTGATGAATATGCAGCAGGTGTTGGTCTTGCTGATGTTCGCGGTGAGCTTTCTCAGCGCCTGGCTCATCAGACGGGCCTGAAGGCCCATCTTCGAGTCGCCCATCTCTCCTTCGATTTCGGCCTTCGGGGTGAGCGCTGCCACGGAGTCTATGACGATGATGTCAATCGCTCCGGAGCGGATGAGGTTGTCGGCAATCTCAAGGGCCTGCTCTCCGTTGTCCGGTTGGGAGATGAGCAGCGTGTCGAGATCCACTCCGAGGTTTTTCGCATAACTGCGGTCAAAGGCGTGCTCGGCATCGATGATTGCAGCAATTCCTCCCTGCTTCTGAGCCTGGGCAATCGCGTGGATTGCAAGCGTCGTCTTTCCGCTGGACTCCGGTCCGTAAATCTCGATGACCCTTCCGCGCGGGTATCCGCCGATTCCAAGCGCGTGGTCGAGAGCGATTGAACCGCTTGGGATCACAGAAACTTCGAATTTCGGCTGGTCGCCGAGTTTCATGATCGTTCCCTTTCCGTAATCTTTCTCGATTTTGTCTATGGTCGCCTGCAGAGCCTTGAGCTTCGCCGCATTGGCGGTGACATTCTCCTGTGTTTCAACTTCTTTTGCCATATCTTATTTTAAATTGATTTATTTCCGTTTCCGCGCCGTACCGTGCGTCTGTATCCCTGCGATGTTCGGACATCCAGTGGGCGTTATCCTTACAAAGATATGAAATAGTTCGCAGATTCATCGTGTCTTGTCAATATTTTATGGCGCGGCAATCAGACATCTGCCGAGCCGTTCCGCGTCATCCGGCGGCAAGACCCTGTTCCGGAGGAGTTCCCCGATGTTCCACTGCGGTTTCGGCTGCGATTCCCGGAACAGCACAATCCCGTGGGCCGCCTGTCCTATGTACGGATGCCGTTTCAGCTCTTCTTCAGGCAGTGTCCAGAGAGGGTAGGGAACGGCAGTCTGCGGCGAGACGAACACCAGATCGCTCAGCTTGTCGAACTTCTCACTGTCAAAATTGCGGATTTCCATCAGCTGTTCCGGGAAGGAATAGCCTCCGAGCCTATCCCTGTATTCCACCATCCTCCGTGCGAACCATCCTCCGATTCCCGGCAGAGCGTCGAATGCCGCCGAATCCGCGAGGTTCAGATCCAGGCGCGGAATGTCGATGTACGGTTCCAGCCTCCTGTAAACCGAGTCCGAAACCACGTACGACTTGGCAAAGTCGGACTTTCTCCGGAACCGCCCTCCCTTGCTGCGATAATTGTCTATCGACTGCGCCTGCTTGAGTGAGAAACCGAGCCTCTGCAGATCCTCCAGACTCGCGGTGTTCGGATCGAACCGGAACGACTCCGTTTTCCGCCTGGGCACATTCTCCCTGACCTTTTCCCCGACTGCGTTCTTCGCCCCGCTTCTGCGCTCAATGACCCTCCCTCCAAAGCCTCCGGATCTCGTTTTGCCGGGCTCCCCGCAGCCCGGTGCCACCCCGCCCGGTTTCGTTCCTTCCGTCACGGGCCACCCGACTTTCTCTCCACCTCCGACTGCCACAAACACCGTGTCCGGGCAGTCCCTGTCCGCGGCAATCTTCGCCACGGCGGCGCTATGCACGAACACCGCCGTCTGATACCCCACGATCAGGAACACCAGCGCAATCGACCCGACCACAAACGACGATTTCAGCACATCCTTTTTCATACCGACAAAACAGTTTCTAAACCGCGCAAAAATTCCGGACCCGTATAAATCCAATAAAAATTCGGGTTTGTGCCGGCGAAGTTGCGCACAAACCCGAAGATTGCCAATAGCAAATCGAAGATTTATCGATTTTTATATGTGGATTTTTCTTTTTTTTGAAATCGTTGCGTTTTTTTACGATTGCCAAGTTGTTTTTTAGCGATCACTTAATTCCGTCTACCGAATCACATATTCATTCTCAAGCCGGGCGTAGGCTTTTCCTGACTGGGCGGAAGAGACATTGCGGAATGCCTTCTCAACGGCTTCGAACGGCGTGCCGGCAAAGATTACAGGGGTCTTCTCCGACTGGAATGAGGCGAGGAGGGTTTCCCAGACGGTCTGGGTTGCCGGGTAGGAGGCAATGTAGAAATTGTCGAGAGTGGTGCTGCCGTCAACAGTGTATGCTGCCTTCAAAAGCGCAGCCTCAAGTCCTCCGATCTCATCCACGAGACCGATTTCCAGAGCGTCCGCTCCGGTCCACACTCGTCCCTGGGCTATTGAGTCCACATAAGTCTTGCGAAGGTCGCGACCTTCCGCCACTATGCCGGTGAACTCGTCGTAGATCTGCTCCACGCTCTTCTGCTGGTAGGCGATTTCATCCTTGTCGAGCGCACGCATTCCGGAGTACATATCGCTGTGCCTGTTGGAACTGATGGATGTGACATTCACGTGTGCCAGTTCCTTGACGGTCTTTCCGAAGTCCGGGATGAGGCTGAACACGCCGATGGAGCCGGTGAGAGTCGTGGCATCGGAGAAGATGTAGTCGCAACCTGCTGAAATCCAGTATCCGCCTGAAGCCGCATAGTTGCCGTAGGAGGCGATGAGAGGTTTCTTTTCCTTGAGAAGCTGGAGCTCCTTGCGGATCTTGTCGGAGGCAAGGACGCTTCCGCCCGGCGAACTGACGCGGAGCACGACAGCCTTGACCATATCGTTATCGCGTACGGATGCGATGATTTCCGCGAAACGGTCTCCGGCGACATTCTCCGGTTCACGTCCGTCGACGATTTCTCCGTCGGCATATATCACCGCAATCTGGTTCGTGCTGAACTTCGGAGCAGCCGTCTTCACTGCGACATAGTCCTCAAACGGAATGAAGCTTATGGAATTGATGTCGTCGGTCATATAGAGGGTACAGAGCTTCTGCGCCCTGTCTTCGCGGGTGAGAATCCCGTCGGCGAGTCCGTGCTCCACGAAATCCTCCGGGTCGTTAAGTTCGAGATTGTCAATCAGTTCGTTGAACTTGTCCAGCTCAATTCCCCGTGCCGAGGCGATCTGCGAAGCCCAGCTGTTCCAGATTGAACTTATCATCACCTGATTCTGCTCCCGGTTCTCCGGCGAAATGCTGTTCTTGATGTACATCTCTCCGGCAGACTTGTACTTTCCGTGACGGATCAGCTGCATATTCACTCCGAGCCGGTCGAGAATGTCCTTGAGGAAATACATCTGCGAGGAAATTCCGATGAGGGTGTTCATCCCTCCCTTGCTTCCGGTCACATAGACTTTGTCGGCGACGCTGGCGAGATAGTAGCTCGCGTTGGACGGATTCTCCGTGAACGCCACGATCGCCTTCCCGCTGAGCCTGAAATCCGCGAGAGCCTTGCGGAGTTCCTCGATTTCGGCAATTCCTCCCGAAACCCCGTCAGGACGGAGATAGATGAACTTTATTCCCGGGTCTGCGGCCGCCATCTTTATGGCCTGCACCGCGTTCCACATTCCGACGCTCACAGGCTGCGCGCCCGTGGAGAATATTCCGTTGATGTTGAACGGCTGTTCCTGCTCATTCAGCACAATGCCCGAGAGATCCATATTCAGAACCCCCTCCCTGGCAATCACCGGAGTTTCAGACGATGACAGCGCGGCGACTGACCCCACGAAACTGAACATCATCACCACCCAGATCACCGAGAAAATCAGCAGCCCGGCCACAACGGCCAGAAG
>CAVEHG010000110.1:0-5148 GCA_963615405.1 bacterium
ACCATATATAATATGAAAAGAATACTTATGCTTACGGTTGCCGCTCTCTGCGGCGTCTGCGCCTGTGCTCCGAAGCACGAAGTCGGAATAGTTGCCCACAGGGGCTACTGGAACTGTGAAGAGGGCGGAAAATCCCACAACTCGATAGCCTCGCTCAAGGCTGCCTGTGAACACGGTTTCTGGGGGACCGAATTTGACGTGAATATGACTTCCGACGGGGAACTCCTTGTCTATCACGATGCCATGATAGAAGGCAAGCAGATCAACTTCACTCCGAAGGCTGAATTTGACCACGTCCGTCTTCCGAACGGGGAACCGATCCCTACGCTTGACGAGTATCTCACCGTGGCGCAGAATTATCCGAAGACGAAACTTGTTCTGGAACTGAAGGGGCACGATGCCCAGATTGAGCAACAGGCTGTCGATGCCGTTGTCGCCGCCCTCAAAGCCCACGGCCTTTTCACTCCCGATCGGGTGATGTTCATTTCCTTTTCCATCAGCGAGTGCTGCAAGTTCGCGAAGGCCGCTCCGGGATTCACGGTGCAGTATCTCAACAACGACTGCGATGATTTCAATGTCCTTTCGGATAACGGGGTGAACGGAATAGACCTGTATTATCAATCTTTCCTCGAAGATTCCAAATGGAAGGAAGGTGCACGCGCGAACGGCTTCAGCATCAATGTATGGACGGTCAACGGTGAAGATGACATCCGCCGCTGCATAGGGGAGGGAATTGATTTCATCACGACCGACAACCCTGAACTTGCACGGACAATCCTCGAAAAAAGAAAAATTTAACGTTTCTTTTTTTAGATTCTGCCATCATCCGGAAAATATCCCTTATAATTGCGCTTCACTGTTGAGGCGCAATTTTTTTGTCAAATGCATATGAAGATTCTGGATTTGAGCGAGGATGAGAGACCTCGGGAAAAAATGAGGGACAGGGGACTGGCGGCTCTGTCGAATGCGGAACTGCTTGCCGTGATTCTTCGGACGGGAACTGGCGGAAGGAATGCAATGGATCTTGCGAGGGAACTCTATATGGCGGCCGGCAGCAGCCTGTGCTCGCTTTCCGCGCTGTCTCTCAGGCGGATGTGCGATGTCCCCGGTGTGGGTTTCGGAAAGGCAGCGTCAATCGCCGCCGCGTTTGAGCTTGGCCGACGGTGCGCACTGGAGCAGGCGGGGAATACTGAAATTCAGGTGACCGATTCCGCGACTGCCGCCCGGATGTTCGCTCCGCATCTCCGGGTGCTTGACCACGAGGAGTGCTGGGCGCTGTTCCTGAACCGACGCAACCGTTCTCTGGGAAGGGATATGATAAGTTCGGGAGGGCTCAGCGACACCGGCCTGGATTTCAGAATAGTCGCCCGTCTCGCGCTCGAAAAGAAGGCCACTGGCGTAATCCTGTTCCATAACCATCCTTCCGGTTCACCCGAGCCGGGGAAAGCGGATCTGAAGCGGACGGCCGAGCTTCGGGCGGGTCTGAAATCGCTGGACATATTGCTCCTTGATCACATAATCATAGCGGGCGACACTTTTTTCAGTTTTGCCGACGAGTGTGTGGGGCATTTGTAGCCCGGTATTGAATGCCGGCAGCTTCTGACTGAAATGCCGAAGAGGGACTTTTTTAATGATTACTTAAAAATTCGCGTATATCGGAAGAGCAGAAGTCGCGGAGGCGAAGAAAATGCTGTCGCACTGCAGGGCGATCCAGACTGCGAGGGCGATGAGCAGCGCCTGGCCCGGAAGACGGACTGCTGTGCAGACGCGGTCGATACGGGGGAGAACCGATGAGGGCAGGGCGTGGAGAAGAACAGCTGCGGCGAGGGCGGAGAATGCCGGAATGTTGGCCGAGAGTACTGCCGGGACGGCTGCCGGGGAGAAATTGCAGAAAATGTCGTGAAGGATTCGAGTGAAAGTCCCCCAGTCACCGCTGCGGAACATAAGCCATCCAAAGGCCACCGCATTGAATGTCACGGCGACTCCTGCGATCCGCCTCCAGAGCGGAAGTCCCTCTCCCGTCGGGACGGCACCTGGTACCGTACGCATCCAGAGTTTATGCAGGCAGAGAAGAATGCCGTGCCAGAGTCCCCAGAGGACGAACATCACTCCGACGCCGTGCCACAGTCCGCCGAACAGCATTGTCAGCAGCAGGTTGATGTAGGTGCGGACGGCCCCCTTGCGGTTGCCTCCGAGCGGGATGTAGAGATAGTCGCGGAGCCAGGACGAGAGGCTGATGTGCCAGCGGCGCCAGAACTCCGTGATGGTTGCGCTGTGATAGGGCAGCCTGAAGTTCCGCGGGAGGCGGTAACCGGCGAGAAGGGATATGCCGGAGGCGAGATCAGTGTAGCCGGAGAAATCGCAGTAGAGCTGGAAAGTGAAGGCATACACTGCCATAAGGGAGGTGAATCCGTCGTCTCCGAGTGTGCCCCCGAACGCCGGCGAGACAAAGAGCTGACCGATGAGTTTTGACAGAACGCAGAACTTCAGAAGCCCGGCGACAATCAGCCGGGTGGCTTCGCCGCAGTCCTCGCGGGACACCGTGATGTCTTCCCGCTGCATCTGCGCGATGAAATCCGAATTGCGGACCAGCGGTCCGAGAAACATCTTCGGGAAAAAACCGAGAAGGAGTAGATAGTCCGTGAACCGATTCAGAGACTGGATTTTTCCGTGATATGTGTCTGCAACATAAGAGATTGACTGGAAACAGAAAAACGAGATCCCGGCCGGTACGGCGATGTGGCGCAGTGTGACGCCTCCATCCGAAAGCGCCCCGATGAAGTCTGCAAAGACTCCGTTGGCTTTGAAGAATGCGAGAATCGAGACATTGAGCGCGACGCTCAGAGCGAGGAGTCTCCTGTTCCTGCGCGTGTCCATCCCATTGCACCCGATGTTTCCGCGGTTTGCTCCGTGCTGCGCGGAACCTCCGATTGCCTTTGCGATGAAGAAATCTGAAACCGCAATGAACAGCAGCAGAAGCACGTGGACGCCGGCCAGCTTGTAATAGAGGTAGAGTGAGAACAGCGCTGCGAACAGATTTCGGGCGGTGCGGCGGCGGTGCAGCAGGGCGTGGACGAACAGGAACAGCAGCAGGGCGGCAAGCATAAAGGCGCTCGGAATCTGGAGCGGAGCCGCCGGATCATAGAGCAGCGCTTCGGCAAGGCGCTCTTTCCAGAGCGGGCTGATTTCCGGGGAACCGACGCTATGAAAGAATCTTTCCATCTCAGCGGTTTTCTTTCTCTGAAGTCCGCACGGCCGCACCGGCTGTATTGGAAGGCACAGCGCTTCCGAGCCTCGAGCTGTCAGTGATTCCTTGGACGGCACTGTCCGGCTTTGTGCGCTCTGCGACCCCGAACATCGAACTGTCTGCCTCCACAGCCTCAAGCGCGGCTTCTTTCCGGCTCTCTCTGATCTTCCCGGCAATCATCTCCTCCCAGAATCCCGCCATCTCCTTTGCCAGAACCTTCCCTCCAGGGAATGTGAAGTGCACCCAGTCGGAGGCCATCCATCCTCTGCCTACGAAAGTCTCAAGACCGCCGAGCCGTTCCATCTCGGAGCAGGTATCCCAGAACATAGCCCCCTGATTGGCGGCCGCAGCCTTCTGATGGCGTGTCAGCGCCGTGGCTGAATTTATGGATGTGAAAGTCGTGTCTCCGTCCCGTTGTACGCCTCTGTCGGTAACTCCCATCACAACGATGTCGCTCCCCGGAAAGCTTATCTTCGCGAACTGGATCATATCCTCCACCTGTTTCTGGTACTTTGTGTAGTTGTTTTTGTCCGGCTGCATAATGTTCAGCCCGTACTGGAGGACCACGGCGTCATATCCCGCCATTCCCGCCATCTGGCGGTTGAGTGTGGCATTGCTGCGGAACATCGCGCCTCCGTTGTTGCTCCTGACGGAAAAATTGTCCACCTGCACCCCTCCGCGCGAGGACTCGAAAGAGGCTCCCAAGCAGGCGATTTTTCCGGACAACACCTTGAGTTTCAGTGTGTCCGTATCTGCACCGACCACGATCTGCTTCAGAGACGGCGCGCCTTTGACTTCAAATGTCCTGCTCCGACCTCCGTCAATTCCGATTTCAACTGAGCAGTCTTCGCGGTTCAGAAAAAACACCCGGCAGACATCGCTGCTGTCGATATGTGCGAATCCCTGTCCGCGTTCCCAGATCATTTCCGCTCCCTTTCCGCCGCAGGCAATATATCCGGAAAAAAGGAAGTCGTCCCGAAGTTTTTCCGGCACATTCTTATATTTCAGGATTCCGTATTTCGTCCATCCCTTTCCGCTGACTTTCGCCGTATGCCGATAGACCCCGAACGGAAGTTCGCAGGGAACGAATCCCGGTCCCCCTCCCCCGAATTTGGACTGGAGACGTTCCCTCAGGTCGCCCACAAGGATGTCGCCCTCGATGAAGGAGTCCCCGAGGAAGGCAATCCTGTATGTCTTTCCGAGCAGGAGGCTGTCCGCATCCCTGAACAGCAGACTGTCGGCTTTACCGTGCAAAATGCTGCCTGCATCCCAATAGAATGCGGTTTCCGCAGGCTCTTCCACTGCCGGATTTTCGGCCTGACTGCACAGGCTCTCGAAGTCCGGGGCGAACCCGTCCGTCATTTCCCCGTCGTCATATTCAAGCATCCCGCCCCAGAGATTCGCCCGTCCGAGCTGTAAATCTCCGATTTTTGCCGGCGACACAAGCGAAAACGCCGTCACCGCAACGGCGACCAGCCCCGTGAGCGCAAATCCTCTGAATGCTGCCATATCCCCTTTGACTGAATATATCTTTCTGAATATTCCACAAATGTAATATTTTTATTCTCCCCCTTCCTCACCGTCCCCCAAAAAAAGATTATGACTTTTTGGTCACCCCTATGCAAACGAATAATTTTTATTAAATTTGCGATGAATGCGCGATGTTCAGGGTTATGCCCTGTTGCCGTGCATGTGAAGAGCGCGTGGCGAAAAGGTTTAATACGGATGTGCTATGCTATACCCTATAGGAATACAGAATTTTGAGAAGATTCGCGAAACCGGATGCGTTTATGTCGACAAGACAGGGTTTATCTATGACCTTGCCCATAAAGGCTGTTACTATTTTCTGAGCCGTCCGCGCCGGTTCGGAAAGAGCCTGCTCGTGTCCACGATGGAGGCAT
>CAVEHG010000111.1:0-5086 GCA_963615405.1 bacterium
GCTCAGGATGTTCACCGACCACAGACGCGGAAAGGCCTTCCGGCAGAAAGTGCGGACAAGGGAATATGCCGAATCCGGGCTGTGCTTTCTGGAGGTCAAACGAAAGAACAACCGCGGGCGGACAAAAAAGAAGAGAATCCCGATTCCGGCGGAATGTTTCGCGGATTTCCGCGGTGACGAAACGCTGTGTTCCTGGTTGGCAGGACATTCGGATTATGATGCAAAGTCCGTGTCCCCCTCTCTTGAGACATCGTTCAGCCGCATCACCCTCGTGAACAGGGACCTGAACGAACGGCTTACGATTGACACCGGGGTCTCGTTCCGCAACCCGAGAACCGGAACTGCGGCGGATTTGGGCGGAGCCGTGATAATCGAGCTCAAACAGGACGGCCGTCTGCGCAGCGGGATGCAGGACATCCTTCTCCGGCACCGGGTGAAGCCGCTGAGGCTGAGCAAATACTGCATCGGGGTGGTCTCCACGAATTCAGCGGTGCATCCGGGACGCTTCAAGAAGAAACTCAGAGCAATAGAAAAACTGAACAGAAGATGCCCGACGGGCGAACACATAAAATAGCTCAAATTACGATTAACAAGTTTCACCCCTGCGAAGCTTAAATTCTCAAGTTTCGCGTTGCGAAACTTAAATTAACAAATAATTATGTTACAGACCTGTTACGCCATATCGGCCCTGGAAGACGGCGACCTTCTGCAGACGATTGCGGAACCGGTGATGACCACCGCGCAGAGCCTCGGGGAACTCGCCGTGAGGTTCTTCCTCAACCTGCTTGTCTGCTGGACACTCGTACACTTTTTCTACTACCCGAAAAGCCGCCGGAAGGATTACGCGTTCACTTTCCTCGCCTTCTCGTCGGCGATGCTCCTGCTGCTCTACGCGATGGGCAGAGTCGATGTGGGAGTGGGGCTTACCCTCGGGCTTTTCGCCATTTTCGGGGTCATACGCTACCGTACCGAAACAGTTCCGATCCGCGAGATGACCTACCTGTTCGTAATCATCGCGCTATCTGCGGTCAACGGGCTCACTCCTCTTTATAAAATCGTGAATATCGGAGAGCCGGACGCGCACTACGCTCTCGGTTGGGGGGACCTGCTTGTGGCCGTTTCTGCCAATATCCTGTCTATCATACTGATATGGGTGCTCGAAAGCAACATCGGCCACAAAAAGTCTGCTTCGAAGCTCATTCTCTATGACCGGCTGGATCTCATTGCCCCTGAGCGGCGCGAGGAACTTTTCAAGGACATTGAACAGCGCTGCGGCATCATTCCGACGGATGTCGAAATCGGAAACATCGATCTTCTCAAGGATTCGGCATATATAAAAATCTATTACGAAACCTCGGGAAACCGCCCGTCCACAATAGGCAACATTGTGAGAAACAAACAGTTCGTCGAAAACCAGAATCTATAGTCTTATGAATATAAAAAGCATCTCCGGATTTGCGTCCGCTGCAGTCCTGGCGCTGTCTGCAGTCTGCCTTAACGGCACTGAAGCATCCGCCCAGAACGTGGGCTTCAATACAAGGACTTCAGCGGAGATTGACTGGAAAGCGGCCAAGGGGCTGCATGTCAGTGCCGCCTATGAACTCAGAACAAAGAACTCTCTCGCAGGAGTTGAAAGGCATCAGGCGAGTGTCGGAGTTGAATACAAAGTCTGTGACTGGTTCAAGATTGGAGCGGAATACATATTCATCGGTCATTTCGATTCGTCAAACACACTGAAGCCGCGCCACCGTGCGTCCCTCAACCTGACCGGGCAGTACGATGCGGGAAACTGGCGTTTCTCACTCCGCGAAAAGCTCCAGCTGACGCATATGGCCTACGAAATCAACCGTTTCCAGACCGTCAGGAACAAGCTGCAGCTGAAGTCCAGATTCACCGTGAAATACCGCGGTCTGCGGAAGATTGAGCCCTATGCCTATTTCGAACTGCGCAACATCTTCAATGCGCCGCGCTGTTCCGCCACCTGGAGCGAAACCTCTTCCGCCTACACAGACTACAGGTTCCTCGGTTACAACGACGCTTACGTCAACCGCCTGCGCGGTGCGCTCGGCCTTGACTGGAACATCAGCAGACATCACGGGATAGACTTCACCCTGATGTACAACCACACCCGCAACCAGGAAATCGACACCAACAGGGAAGGTACGAAACTCAAGTCTCTCACCTGGGAAAGCGCCAATGCCCTGTCCCTCTGCGTCGCCTACAAATTTTCGTTCTGAATCCGCGCCTCCGGGCAGCAGTTCCGTACCCTAAAGGCCGCTCTGTGCGCTCTTCCCTGTGGTAAGGACAGTGCGCAGCGCGCTGATTTGGAATTCATCCAATCCGCATTCTCCGAGGTACCTGGTGGCGGCCGCCTGAAGGTTGGCTCCCTGGAATCCGGTTCTGTAGAAACCGAGCCCGGTCCAGTCGATGTCGGACACATCGATGCTTGACCAGTCTATTTTCTTATAATCCTCAAGCGCCCCTTCGTTGCACATCAGCCAGATCATGCGGTCTATGGAGAGGGACTCCCTGAGATTATACGACTCCCCGCCGTCCGCGATCTGATAGAAATTGAGCATTGTGACCATATAGTCCCTCCGCAATTCTTTAACCGAAGCACCGCAAAGCGCCTCAAAAAGCATCGACACGAAGCCGCAACGGTCTTTGCCTTCATTGCAGTGGATCAGATAGGGCGGTTCGTGCCCTATCATAAACTTCACTGCTTCCCCGAGCCTGGACTTGAAGTCATCGCAGAATGTGTTGGCCATCATCCCGCAGGCGATTGTGTTTCCTGCCCTGTAGAGTTCCGGGCAGTAAGTGGAGCCGTATCCGTCCGTTGTCATATAGTTTTTCACCTTCTGATCGGTGTCGGCGAGGTCTATCTCGGTCTTGATTCCGGCTTCACGGGCCAGGCGGTCCGCAACCGCATATCGGGACGGATTATTGACACAGTTGAGCGGATTGCTGGAACGGTAGAGAACTCCGGAAGCCACTCCTTTGGTGGTTACCATACGGAAATTGGCGTACTGCGCGTCCGTCTCGCCGGCACGGCGCTCTTCGGGGTAGACGGATTTCATCAGCTCATAGGTCTCAAGATAACCGCCTTTCACGGAGAGTTTCATCGTGACGCGGTCACCGACTTCACCGCCGATGTAGTAGTGGAAATCGCCGTTCAGCATAGCGAAGCCGAAATCATCGCCACGGGCGTTGTAATCCACATAGGACGGTCCGAGAATGGCGACTTCGTTGAACGAACTTACATACGGAACATTACTGAGAACTATGTCATCGCCGATTTTGACATCCACAAGGTCGGCGTAGTCGAATCCGGCTTCGCTCATCTGTGCCGGGGTGAAACTCGGGATCGGCTGTCCGTAGCCGTTCACTTCGGTTATTATTCCTGAAATTTCCGGAATCCCCTGCTCGGGATTAGCATCCGTTTCGCAGGATGGAAGCAGGGTCAGTGCCGCAAGGGCAAGGTATATAATGTACTTCTTCATATCGTTATGTGAATTTTAATCCGCTGCAAATGTAGCGAATTTCGATGATTTGTATATATTTGCACCTCGTGTTGATTGCCGCCGGAATCTGAACACCGAAAACGGCAACTTTCAAATCCGATGAAAAAGTACAGGGACAGTGAAGGCAGAAGAGTCGTGGAAGTCGATTCGCTTGCTTTCTTATATGAGAGATACGGCTACAGCTGGCTGAAAAGGCACGTGCTGAACCGGCGTCACAAACGTGCGCTGAAGCGTGCGGACATCGTCAGTGCGCCGGATGCCGAAGTTGCATACGAAATCGAGAAGTACTATTTCATTCCGAAAGAGACGGTGACCGTCACTCCGGCCGGATCAGAGGAGATTTCTTAAATTCCACGCCCTTTTTTACATCAGGGATTCAATGTCGGAGGAGGCTATCGGCAGGCGGCTGTGACCGAGCCGGCGCGCACCTTCCGGAGTGACAAGCACATCGTCTTCGAGCCGGATGCCGCCGAAACGGCTGTATTCCTTCTCAAGGCGGGCATAATTCACCCGTCCCCTGTCGCGTCCCCCGCTCTTGAACTGGGCAATCAGCGCAGGGATGAAATATATTCCCGGTTCGTCCGTTATTACATTGCCCGGTACAAGCCGGCGTGCCATCCGGAGGTTTGCGAGTCCTACTCCCCCCTCCCGTTTCTGGTCATCGTCATAGCCGACATAGTCCTCGCCATAGTCTTCCATATCGTGAACGTCGAGCCCCATATTGTGCCCGAGCCCGTGAGGCATAAACAGCCCTCCGATGCCGTCAGCGGCAAGTTCGGCCGGGTCTCCGGAAACAAGCCCCACAGCCTTGAGCCCTTCGAGCATCCTGGTCACCGTGGCGATGTGAACCTCACGGTATGTGATGCCCGGGCGAACCATAGAGAACGCGAACTCGTTGCAAGCGTGGACTATATCATAAATTTCCTTCTGCTGCGCGGTGAATTTGCCGCCGCAGGGATAGGTGCGGGTAAAGTCGGAGGCGTAGTGGATGTTGCTTTCCGCACCGGCATCGACCACGAGAAGACGGCCTGGAGTTATTATCTGGTGATGGGTGTGGTTGTGAAGAGTCTCGCCGTTCTGGGAGAGTATGGTCGTGAATGACACGCCCCAGCCTTTCGAAAGCGTGACGCCCTCCATCCGGCCGACGATTTCCTGTTCAAGCACTCCGGGCCTGCATCCTTCGCGGGCTATCGTGTGCATCTCCACGCCGAGGTCGCAGGCATTGTCGATTGCCTCTATCTCGCAGTCCTGTTTTACGAGGCGCATTGAAATGATGGCTTTCACAAGAGCCTTGGAGGCCGCGGAACCGCCGTCAAGCTTGCGGCTGCCGACAGAATCCGGGGCGAGGTTGAGAGCCTCGGCGAGACGGAGCTGGTTGTAGTATCGTGACTGAGGCACGAAATGGACACGGCGTCCGGCAGCTTTAGCCGCGGAAAGAGCCTCGAAAAATTTGGAATACGGTGCGGAAATCCCGTCCGGTGTGCTTCCGGCGTTCTCACCTGCCCCGATCTGTTCCGCTTTCGAACGCACTGACGGCTGGGGTCCCATCCACACGATGTCGTCAA
>CAVEHG010000112.1:0-5035 GCA_963615405.1 bacterium
GTGTAGAGCAGGACAATGAAGAGGCCGTACATAAACGCATTGAAGCGTCCCCGGTGTGCATTCCCGGAATTTTTGAGGAAGAACGAAACCGTCATCGGAATCATCGGGAAGACGCAAGGTGTCAGCAGCATCGCGAAGCCCCACAGAATCGCCTGAAGCACGAGCCCCCAGTCAAACGGGGCGGATTTTTCGTCCGCAGAGACTGTTTCTTCCGCAGGCGACGCGGAGTCAGCCGGTAAGGAGGAAGAACCGCTCCCTTGCGTGCCTTCATCCGCCGCGCCGCCCGTGGCAGTTCCGGCGGCAGTCCACGAGATGTTGAAATCCTGATATTCGGGAGGATAGCACTCGGTCTCCCGGCAGCACGACGCGCTGACAGTTCCGCTCACGGAGACTTCGGCGGAAGCATCCGTAACCCGTACTTTCTGCTCAAGAATCAGCTGTCCGCAGACAACTTCCTGACCTTTCTCGCGCCTGACACTGCTTCTGTCCTCTATCGCTCCGACAGGCTCGCAGTTCCCGAACGTCTTGAATTCCAGAGATGGAGCGGAATACGGGTCGGAAAGCGGATAGCTGTGAATCCCCTCTCCCATCGTTCCGACAAGCCTCAGAGTCAACACGCCGGGCTCATCTGCAGGGTCTGCGGAAACTTTCCAGACGATATGTCCGGCTGAAGCAGGCGAGTCAATGCTCCCGGCAGCAGGCGACAGATTAGCGCTCCCCGCAGCCGACGATGCGCCGATGCTCCCCGCAGAAAGCGAAGAAATGCTGCAGACGAATCCCGCCAGCAGCATAACCAGATTATTTACAAGCCTTCTGTTCATTTTCAAAGTCTCATAACCCAAATTTCGTATGTACCTCAACCGATGGAAAATCCGGCAGCGCCCCGCTATTTGGCAAAAGCCACGGAACGGGTCTCCCGGATCACGGTTATCTTCACCTGTCCCGGGTAAGTCATCTCGTCCTGAATCTTCTTCGCGATGTCTCCGGAAAGCGTCTCTGCCTGGGAATCGGTCACCTGCTCGGCTCCCACGATCACGCGAAGCTCCCTGCCAGCCTGAATAGCGTAGGCTTTGACCACGCCAGGATATGACTGACCGATGTTCTCAAGATCCTTGAGCCTCTTGATGTAGGACTCGATGACCTCGCGGCGTGCGCCCGGACGCGCTCCGGAGATGGCATCGGCAACCTGAATGATCGGGGAGATGATTGAAGTCATCTCGATTTCCTCGTGATGGGCGCCGATCGCATTGCAGATTTCCGGTTTCTCCTTGTACTGCTCGGCGAGTTTCATTCCCAGAAGAGCGTGCGGAAGATCCGGATCCTCGTCTGAGACCTTTCCGATGTCGTGAAGCAGTCCGGCCCTCTTCGCCGCCTTGGCGTTGAGTCCGAGTTCCGATGCCATCGTGGCTGCTATGTTCGCCACCTCGCGGGCGTGCTGGAGAAGGTTCTGTCCATAAGATGAACGGTATTTCATCCTTCCGATGAGCTTTATCAGCTCGATGTGGATTCCGTGGATTCCGAAGTCAATGCAGGTACGCTTGCCGATTTCGAGAATCTCGTCCTCAAGCTGTTTCTGCACCTTGGCCACCACTTCCTCAATGCGCGCCGGGTGGATACGTCCGTCGACCACGAGCTGATGAAGTGCGAGACGGGCCACCTCCCTGCGGACAGGATCGAAGGCGGAAAGAAGAATTGCGTCCGGAGTGTCATCCACGACAATCTCCACGCCTGTTGCAGCCTCCAGAGCCCTGATGTTGCGGCCCTCGCGTCCGATAATCCTTCCCTTTATCTCATCGCTCTCGATGTTGAACACGGTCACTGCATTCTCGATCGCAGTCTCAGAAGCCGTTCTCTGAATCGTGTTGATGACAATCCTCTTGGCTTCCTTGGCCGCGTTGAGACGGGCATCGTCAATCACGTCATTGATGTAGGACTGGGCTTCGGTTCTCGCCTCCGCCTTCATATTCTCCATCAGTATGTTCTTGGCTTCAGTCGCCGACATCCCAGCAATGTTCTCAATCTGACGGTTGGCTTCCTCGCGAAGCCTGTCATACTCGGCCGCCTTCCTGCCTGCAATCTCCACCTGAGCCTTGAGGTTTTCCCTGATGGAATCGGCCTCGCGCTGCTTTCTCTGGAGTTCGGCCGTCTGCTGGTTCAGGGTGTTCTCCTTCTGCTTGAGGCGGCTCTCCGTCTCCTTGATGGCGGCATTGCGCTCGTTGACGGTTTTTTCGTGCTCGCTCTTGAGCTGCATAAACTTTTCCTTGGCCTGGAATATCTTTTCCTGCTTTATCTTCTCGGCCTCAAATTCGGCCTTTTCAAGAATCTCCTCCTTGCGTCCCTTGAGCGCCGCACGTCTCACGACAATCCACACGCCGAGTGCGACAGCCGCGCCCAAAAGAGCTGATAGTATGTAAAAAACTATTTCCATATTATTGTATATTAAGTAAATGTCCGTGTATCCGTATATATTCGTGTACGTCCGTATGTATTCTTATATATCCGTAAGTATCCGTACATAAACGCAAAAGGCGGCCGTCTCCACAGGGAAACGACCGCCGCGAATTAAAATCGTCAATAAAAAAAATCCGTTAGTTAAACTGACAGAAAACCTTATAAAATAAGATTTGAGTTCCGTGAAGTTCAGACATCCTCCGTCCCGGCAATCCGGAATCCCCTTCCCGAATGTACGGAAGGGTCACATAGGTCCGTCATCCCATCCCCGAGCCTGCTCCGTTACACAGTAAACGTTGAATTCAGCAAGTAATCAACCAACGGATTATTTTCCATCAATGTTGTCAAGATAACCGGAAATCTCCCTCTCAAGCGCCTCAGTCTCCGACTGGAGAGTGCGGATCTCTTCCTTGTAGTTAAGGTTTTTCAGGCAGACATTCAGCGCGACAAAACGAAGGATGTCAGAATCGTCCTTGTCCGGATAATTCTGCGAATACTGCTTCGCCATCCTGTTCAGACCATCGGCGGCAGCCCTTATCAGCTGCTCGTTCCTCTCTGAAGTCGCCTTGAGTCTGAACGAACTTGAGAGAATTGTCACGCTTATCTCCCTCTGAATATCCATTTCCTCATCCCTCCATCAGCGAAACGCACCTGTCAATTTCCCGTATGAGACTGTCTATCTTCTTCTTCGGCTCCGACAAGTCCGTCTGCGTCCCCACAAGTGCAGTCGTGAGATTCAGGTTATCGATTTTCTTTTCCAACTCAGCAATCTGTTTCCCGCGGGCCTCGCAACACTCCGACAGCCGGAGGTTTTCATCCCTCAGACGCGCACATTCGTCCTTCTCCTTCTCATACAAGGAAATAAGCCTCACGAATTGTTGTCTGACATTGTCCAGCATAACTGTGCATTGCAATTACCCACTTTGCAAATGTATGAAGAATATTGAAGTTTTCAAAGAAAAATGGCTATCTTTGGCAAATTTGAATACGATATGCACGACATTGTTCTGAAAAATATTACCGTAGGCGGAGTACAGTCCGACATTTACATCGACGGAGACTTGATTTCGCGGATTGTGGACACAGGAAGCGAGGCTTGCGTCGAGGCGCGGGAGACTGTGGACTGCACGGGAAAGACCGCGATGCCGGGATTCATAAATATGCACACGCACGCGGCAATGTCGCTTCTGCGCGGAGTCGGCGAGGACATCGCATTCCACGAATGGCTCGCGAAAGTCTGGGAAATAGAAGCGAATCTCAACGAAGAATTTGTCTATTGGGGGACAAAAGTCGCCTGCCTTGAAATGATAAAGACCGGCACGACGACATACAACGACCACTACTGGTACCCGCTCGTGGGGCACCGGGCCGCCGTGGAAATGGGCATAAGGCCCGTCTCTTCCTATGTCGTCATCAACAAGATGACTGAAGAGGAAAATGAGATTGAAAAAGTGCGCTGCTGGAAGATGTACGAAGCCTCGAAACAATGGGGCGACAGAAACCTGAGGTTCTCGATGGCCTTCCACGCCCCGTATTCGGTGAGCGAACCGATGATGATCTGGGCCGCCGAATTCGCCCGCGCACACGGACTTCCGCTGCATATCCATCTTTCCGAGACGCGAAAGGAAGTGGAGGACAGCAAGGCAGCGCACGGAGGACTCACCCCGGTGGAATATCTCGACAGGATCGGGGTGCTCGGGCCGAACCTCATCGCGGCACACACGCTCTGGGTGAGCGACAACGACATAGAACTTCTGGGCAGGCACCGCGTAACCTGCGTCCACAACATCAACTCGAACCTGAAGCTCAGCTCCGGCTACCATTTTCCGTACAAGGAGCTCAAGGATGCGGGATGCAAGGTCTGCATCGGCACGGACGGGTGCGCTTCGTCCAACAATCTCGATATGCTTGAGTCGATGAAGACTTCAGCGATGATGCAGAAGGGGTGGCGGTTCGACCCGACAGTCTGCCCACTCAACGAGATTGTGGAAATGGCTACTGTGAACGGAGCGGACGCGCTCGGACTGAATACCGGTCTGCTCGAAGAGGGACGGATTGCGGACATCCAGATTGTCGACACTGACAGCTATAACTTCATTTCCCCGGGCTCATTCCTGGCCAATTTCGTCTATTCGGCACACAGCGACTGCATAGACTCGCTCATCTGCAACGGCCGGTTCATAATGAGGCACAGGCAGGTGGAAGGCGAACGTGAAATTCTCGACGAGGCAAGAAAACTGCTCGCGCGGGGAAGAAAATAACGACGGCGGGACCTCCACAGAGGAGCCGATAACAACACATATCTCCAATACGCATATCTTATGGACGAAAGGACAGAAAGAATCAACGGCGCAGCCGGATACATCGGTGCGAAACTCGGCGGACGCAAGCCGGTCGCGGGTATCGTTCTGGGCAGCGGACTCGGAAAACTTGCGGACAGAATCGCAGATCCGACAGTCATTCCATACAGGGACATTCCCGGATTCCCCGTATCCACAGCCATCGGGCACAAGGGCAATCTCATTGCGGGCGAACTCGGAGGAAAGTTCGTGATTGCGATGCAGGGACGCTTCCACTATTATGA
>CAVEHG010000113.1:0-4954 GCA_963615405.1 bacterium
CAATTATTCTTACTAAATTTTTTTAAAAACAATTTTGCTTGTGCCGTGAAATCTCCCTAAATTTGTGGGAAATCCGCAAGATTTGTGGGGAAAAATTGATTTTTTTTATGAAAACATTTCTCAACGACATAGAGGGCAGGAGCGGGACTATGAAACAGCAGATACTGGGGCTTTGCATCAACGGCGGAGACTTCAGCATCGCGGAATTGAGCAGGGAACTGAAAGCGAGCATCCCGACGGTGACCCGTCTGATTTCTGAACTCATAGAGGACGGTTTTCTTGAAGATTTGGGGAAGACCGGAACAAGCGGTGGAAGACGGCCGAGCATCTTCGGACTCAACCAGGGCGCGGGGTATTTTGTGGGCACGGATGTCCGCAGACATCACATCTGCGTTGCCGTGATGGACTTTAAAGGGCAGCTTGTGGACTACCGGGAGGACATTCCGTTCGCTCTTGAGGCTTCCGAAAGCTCAATCAAGGCTCTTGCGGAGGTCATCCGGAAATACACCGCTTCGCTTGGAATAGCTCAGGAGAAAATTCTTGCCTACGGGTTCAATCTCTCCGGACGGGTCAACCACGAGACGGGCTATTGCTTTTCCTACTTCCTCGGTGAGGACAAACCCCTTTCGACCGAACTTGAAAACGCGCTCGGAGCGCCGGTGTACATAGAGAACGACTCCAGGGCGATGGCTTACGGCGAATATCTATGCGGAGAGGCGAACAATGAGCGGAATATGCTTTTCGTGAACCTCAGCTGGGGGCTCGGAATGGGGATGGTTCTCGACGGGAAACTCTCCTACGGGAAATCGGGCTTCTCGGGGGAAATAGGCCATTTCCCTATGCTCGAGAACGGGCAGATCTGCCACTGCGGTAAGGTGGGCTGTCTGGAGACAGGGGCGTCTGGAAGTGCGCTCAGGCGTATTTTTCTTGAGAAGCTCCGTGAGGGCAAGGCTTCTTCGCTTTCGACGAAATTCTCTGATCCGGAAGAAATCGGGCTGGACGACATTCTGGACGCGCTTTTGGACGAGGATATGCTCGCCATCGAGTGTGTGGAGCAGATCGGCGGCACGCTCGGGAAGGCCATTGCCGGGCTCATCAACATCTTCAATCCGGAACTGGTCGTCATCGGCGGGCGGCTCGCGGTGGCGAAGGACTATCTGATGCTTCCGATCAAGAGCGCCATCAACAAGCATTCTCTTATTATTGTCAGCACGGACACCGCCATCAAATTCTCGAAACTCGGCAAGAAGGGCGGCCCTGTCGGGGCGTGTATGCTCTCGCGCAGCCGTCTGCTGGGGCTGCTGTAACGGCTCCGGTCCGGCAGTTCATTGATTTCAAAACAGATTTTATGCGAACGGTTTACGGTGACACGCTCTCAGGTTTCTCCGGAAATCCTGCGGCGGCCGGTCTGCGCGACGACGGCGTCCCCGATGGTCTTTTCGCCCCCGGGAGGCGCTACAATGCCTACGTTGACTTTTTCCGAAGTCGCTACGGGGCGAGACTCCAGAAAGTGGTGATTGACGCCGGGTTCACCTGCCCGAACAGGGACGGGAAGGTCGGATTCGGGGGCTGCACTTTCTGCGACAATGCGGCGTTCCATCCGGCCTACAGCCGTGCCGAGAAAACTGTGGGGGAGCAGGTTGACGAAGGGATCGAGTTCCACAGGGGACGTTACCGCAATACGGCGGCGTATCTTGCATATTTCCAAGCTTATTCAAACACCTATGCGAGTCTTGAGCGGCTCCGCGAACTCTACCTTGCGGCACTCTCGCATCCTTCGGTGGTGGGAATCGTAATCGGGACACGGCCGGACTGCGTGGACGGGGAAAAACTGGATTTCCTTCAGGCTCTCGCGTCTGGGAAGATGCTTGAAGGCTGGCGGAGGGAAATTCCCCGCAAAATTCCCGGGAAGCGTTCCTTGCCGGCCGGCGGCGCCTCTGTGCCGGAGACCCGTGCGGCGAAGGGGGACTCCGTCCCAAAATGTTCAGAACCAGGACGCTCGGAGGCCGATCCCCTGGTGCTTGAGGCGCCGGCGGTGGTTGTGGAATACGGGATTGAGTCGTGTTATGACGCAACCCTGAAGAGGGTGAACCGCGGGCACGACTTCGCCTCTGCACGCCGCGCTGTGGAGATGACTGCCAGGCGCGGACTCGACTGTGGGGCGCATTTCATTCTCGGACTGCCGGGTGAGACCCTCGGGATGATGCTCGACGAATGTGCGATGATAAACTCCCTGCCGCTGACCACCGTCAAGTTCCATCAGCTTCAGATTGTCCGGGGAACCGCGATGGAGAAAGAATTCGCGTCCCGCCCCGAAGACTTCGTCAATTTCACACTCGACGGCTACGTGGATTTTTTCGTGGATATGCTTGAGCGCCTCCGTCCCGACCTCTGCATAGAGCGCTTCGCCGGCGAGGTCCCACCCCGTTTCGTGAACAGCACGCCCTGGGGCCTCATCCGCAACACCGAACTGCTCCGTCTTCTCGAATCCCGCCTTTCCGCCCGAGAGACCTGGCAGGGCCGCCTTCTGTGAGGCACTGCGTGGGACACTAATTTTCGGAAACCTTGTAAAACACGCTCGGATTACCATAAAACAATATCGTACAATGACTAAACATCAGATTATAACTGTAGGCAAAGATTTGGATACCATATATCTGGGTATCAAAGAGTTCCGTCCGGAGGCGATTCATCTTCTGGCAACCGCCGAAACCAGGGGCCTCTACGGGGATATGCTCCGTCTCATATCTCCGAAAATACGGGTCTTCGAGTACCTGGTCGGTCCCTACGATGTCGAGGGGATTATGCGGGTGTGCGGCGAAATCCAGGAGGCTCATCCCGGGGACGAATTCATCTACAACCTCTCCGAGGGCACGAAGATTATGGCTATGGCTGCGGGAAAAGTGGCGATGGAGTTCGGGGCGAGGGGGGTCTATATCACCCAGGACGGTTACTGGATTGACACATTCGACTATCGCCGGAGGAGGCTTACTGAGGGAATCAGCAATTCCGAGTATATGAAACTCTACGGGAACAGCGTCCGGGAGTTCGAGGATGTGGGGAAGATGAAAGAACTCGACATCAACACCGCTTGGTATGCCAAGAAGTTCATAGAGAACCACTACGAGGTCTATTCCGTGGCGAAGAAATGGTACAGGTCACTTTCCGACAAGGCGCGTGCAGGCCGGTCCACGGGGCGTCTGGGGAAGGGATATGTGATTGAAACGGACGGGGGAACGCTCTCTGTTTACCGGGGCAGCGAGGTGCTTTTCGACTCCGCCTGCCGGCGAAGCTGTGAGATTATGTTCATCGGAAGGTGGTGGGAGATTGTCGTGGCGGACACCGTCTCCAAGTGGAAGAAGGAAGGCGGCGGTATTTGGAGGGATGTGATATTCAACGATATAGAGAGCAATGCCGCGAAGAACGAGATTGACCTTGTGGTCAACGACAGGCAGCGGCTTCTTCTGATCGAGTGCAAGTCCGGGGAGGTGTTCTCCGCCGACATATTCAAGATTGACAGCGTGCGCAAGACCTATGGCGGCGGGAATTCAAAGGCAATCCTCGCGAGCTATCTCCCGCTGAGCCGCTCTCTGGAGGAGAAGTGCCGGGATCTCGGCATCTACGCATTCGCTCCGGCGGACCTGCGTTCCCGCAAGGACCACATAAGGGATCTCCCCCGCTATCTGGACGAGGTCCTCACTCTCCACGAGTTTTAGTGTTTGGGGAAGCAAGAGTGAAAATTGAGTGATTAGGCTCGTGAGAGTGCCTTGATTTCCTCGGGGCTCAAGCCTGTGCAGGAGGCGACTGTTTCCGGCTGTATCCCGGCTGCAAGGAGCTTGTAAGCTGTATCCAATGCCTTCTCCTTCATCCCTTCGGCTTTTCCTTCGGCTTTTCCCTCGGCGAAGCCGTCCTTGAAATATGCCTTGATTTCGGCTCTGTAGTCCATCTCCGTAAACATATCCCTGACAAATTTTAGTTTTACATCCGGCGGGAAGTTTTCCACGACGCACGCCTGCGTGAGCTGCTGTGTGAATCTGTCCTCAAGAATCTTTGCCGGAACGGAATCTTCGTTCCATTTTTCTGCGTTCTTAAACACATAGCATGTCTTCTCCAGCGTGCTTTCAAGCAGTGTAATTCCCTTCTTGAATCTCCCCAACTCCACAAAAATACAAAAAATTGCATCAGGAGCAAATTCTCCTGTCCTTTTTTCGATCATCTGATAGCACGAGACAAAGTTGTCCGTATCCCAGCGTTGTTCGTCTTTGTGTGGAAGAGCCTCTTCGAGGAACGCAATGACATAGACTGGCTTCAGCTCGGTGTATTCATCACCTGGCTGCATGTCCTTCCCATATGCCTTGGCGCCGTACCAGATGCACCGCTGGATGAAACTGTCGTGCATTTTGCGCTGCATCTCCACAATGAATGACCTCCCGTGTATGTCCCGGCAGCGTACATCTACTCGCGCACTTTTTGTGAATGGCGTGAATCCGTCCATTTCCCTGTCTTCATATTTCTCAATCTGCACAACCATCCTGTCTTTCGGCAATATCAGGTTGATGAGCTGGCGCAGAATCTCTTTATTTCTCGGTTCCGCCAGAACCGCCTTGAATCCGGAATCCGAGAGGAGACTGGCGAATTTCGGTAACTTGACTACCTCTGTCGTGTTGAAATCTGTCAATTTGCAATTGTTTTATTGGGTTCTGCAAAGTGACAGATAAAAACCGGGAGAAAAAATATGCTTTCAGTTGCAATTTTGCAACAAATTGAGTTTTTATTTCTCAGAAAAATTTTGTATAGGACACATTATAACGTTGATGCTCTCATAAAAGTAGACACGGAGAGGTGGAAAAAGATTGAAAGTCATAGTCCCGGAAGGCTTTGACCGCACCGAAGAGTCGTAAAGTCAGGGACGTACATGAAAGCCACAGGACCCACGGATACCGCTGGACAGCAG
>CAVEHG010000114.1:0-4944 GCA_963615405.1 bacterium
CTTGAGTACTAACCGTTATACGAACCCACCGCACAGAAATCCCTTTGAACTTCACCGGCTTTTTTCAGAAGCCTTTTTCCAAAGGGACTGCAAAGGTATACAATATTTTTCAGAGAGCAAAATATTTTTCTACTTTTCCTCACTCTTCCACTCCCACGAATACAGCAGGGACTCCACCTGCCTGAGATAGTGCCTCTTGTCGTACTTCGGCGCATAAACGAACGCGTCTAGGGTCACAATCCACTGTCCGTCCGGGCTGTAGAAGGAATGGGAGACGAACGGACCGCCCATATAGTCTCCATAGACCTCCCAATATCCTCGCATTTCGGCAAAATCGCGCCCCTGATATTTCAGATACTTGACGGAAGGACCCACAATCGGGCTGGTAATCATGTAGGTATTGTCAAACATCCCGGGCACATAGTTCTTAAGGAACTCGTTCCTCCGTGCCACGAGATTTTCCCCGGTGAACGGGGTCTCGCAGGCGGGATATTTATAGATGAAGACCCCCTGGTTGGTGTATTGGGTTTCATAGGCCACCCAGACAAAGTCGTCGGTCGCCTTGCGTACCGCATAGCCCACAGGGAAATGCACGCAACCTCCGAACCGTTCCTCAAGAATCGGGCGGATTCCCTTCTCTTCGTATTGCAGAGTGTTGGCTATCACCCTGTTGCGCTCAGCCTGCTCCAGCATCGTTGCAATCTTCACCTTATTGTCCTCGAAAAGCTGCACAGCAGAATCAGAATCGACAGCCTCGATCTTTATCACGCACTGCGGACGGGCCCAGACATCGCTGTAAAAGCGTACTCCAGGCTCCGAAATGCGGGGGTTCACGCTGCATATCAGTATGTTCCGGTGAATCTGGAATATGTTGGTGAACGCTGTCGGAGTGATGTTCACCACCGTGTAGAGAGGTTCCTGCTGAGGAAGGAACGGGCAGTCGGAAGTAAGAGTGTCGCGGATGGCTGTGCCGAGCGAACCCTCCCAATCAGCCTGTTCAATCACCACGAGCACTTCGCCTGCCTTGCCGCTGACGCTCGGAAGAAGCGCCTTTTTCCGGTCACCGCAAGAAATGCACAGGAGAGCCGCGAGGGCGAAAGCGAAAACGGAAACGAGTCTTGACTTTTTCATAATCCCATATTGTTATATTCTATGTCCAATTTATTGTTATTCAATTCATTGCCACAATAAGCGGCGATATGGTCAAACTCACCTCACCAGCCGCATTATGTCATTGCCGAAGGCGAGAATCATCAGGCCGAATATCAGAATCATACCGATAATCTGCATCACGATGAGGAACCTGTCGCTCGGCTTCTTTCCGGTTATCATCTCATAGAGAGTGAAGACTATGTGACCTCCGTCAAGCGCCGGAATCGGAAGAAGGTTCATCACTCCGAGCATAACCGAAAGCAGGGCGAGAATGTTGAGGAAGGCGTACCAGTTCCACGAAGACGGGAACACCTGTCCTATGGCGATGAAGCTGCCCACGGACTTGTAGGCCTCGGTGCTCGGGGTGAAGACGAGTTTCATATCCTTGACGTAGTCCCCGATGGTGGTGAAGGTGTAGGAAAATCCGGCGGGGATGGCCTCGAAGAAACCATAGGTCTTTGTCCTGATGTCCGGCATCTGAGTAAAGACGCCGATTCTGCCGAGAGTGTCGACGGCGACATTGAGCGAGAGAGTGTCAGATCCGCGCAGAATTCCTGCCGTCACGCTGCCTCCGGCATATCCCTGAAGAAGTGTGCGGCTGTCCTGAAGGTAGGTGACCGGCTGTCCGTCGAGAGTAATTATGCGGTCGCCCTTTTCAATCCCGGCGCCGTAATTCGGAGAGGCCGGAGGGATGCTGTCGATGACGAACGGAAGCGCGAGACCGAACATCCCGGGAGTGTTGAGGACATCGCCAATACGGCTCTGATCCACATAGATGTCAAGAGTGTCGCCGTCCCTGAGAAGCGTCACCCGGCTGACATCGTTTCTCGCCAGATTCGCCTGAAGCATTCCGAAGTTTTCCTCCGGGACTCCGTCGTAGGCGATGATGTGGTCGCCGGTACGGAAGCCCATATCGTAGGAGAGTTCATTGACATAGATGTCGCTGCCGTCGTTGGAGATGTAGGACTGGCCCCAGCCCGCGAGCACACCTATATATATAAGTATCGCGAGGATGAAGTTGAACAGCACACCGCCCGCCATCACCAGCAGCCGCTGCCAGGCCGGATGCGAACGGAACTCCCAGGGCTGGGGCTTGGTGTTCAGATGTCCGGTGTCCATCGATTCATCAATCATTCCCGCAATCTTGCAATACCCGCCCAGCGGAAGCCAGCCTATGCCGTACTCAGTTTCCGAATTCTTGGGTTTGAAGCGTAGAAGAGCCTTGCCGCCCGCATCAAAGAAAAGGTAGAATTTGTCGACTCTTATTCCGAATATTTTCGCGAACGTGAAATGTCCCAGTTCGTGAAAGAGAATCAGAATCGAAAGCGCGAGAATGACCTGCAGGGTCTTTATAAGGACTATCATATGATATTATTCCATTTCGTAACTTAAGTTTCGCATGCACTCTGAATCAAAAACTTCGCGCTGACAACAATGTCCGCGCCAGATCTGCCGTTTCCCCATTGGTCTCGAAGATGTCGTCAAGCGAAGGCTCGGCGATGAAGGGAGTCCGCTCCATACACTCGGAAACGAGTTCCGGAATGCCGTAGAAACTGATCTCATTCCGGAGATATGCCGCCACAGCCACTTCGTTTGCGGCATTCAGCGCACAGGGGATGTTTCCTCCGCGCTCTATTGCCGAGTATGCGAGAGCGAGGGCAGGAAACTTCGTGAGGTCCGGGGTTTCAAAGGTGAGGGAAGCGAGCCGGGCGAAATCCAGTTTGCGGTTATCCAGAGGGAGTCTCCGCGGATAGGCAAGGGCGAACTGTATCGGCTCGCGCATATCAGGGCAGCCCAGCTGGGCGACCACGGCTCCGTCCGCATACTCCACCATCGAATGGATCACAGACTCCGGATGCACCACCACATTTATTTTCCCGGGCTCCACGCCGAAAAGCCACTTGGCCTCGATGACCTCGAAACCCTTGTTCATCATCGTCGCGGAGTCGATCGTTATCTTGTTCCCCATATTCCAGTTGGGGTGCTTGAGCGCGTCGCAGGCTTTCGCAGCGGCGGTTTTCGTCTTGTCCCAGGTGCGGAAAGGGCCTCCGGAAGCAGTCAGGTGTATCTTCGAGACCGGATTCCCGTTCGCCCCGAGAAGACACTGGAAGATTGCCGAGTGTTCGGAATCAACCGGAAGAATCGGCACGCGGTTCTTTTCCGCGAGCTTCATCACGATCTGGCCTGCAGCCACAAGGGTTTCCTTGTTGGCTAGCGCGATGGCCTTGCCTGCCTCTATCGCCGCCACCGTGGAGCGCAATCCGCTGAATCCGACCATCGACGTGAGCACGATGTCGATGCTGTCCGACTTTACGAGTTCACAGACGGAGTCCATCCCGGCAAAGACCTTTATCATCTTCGGCTGCAGGGCGGCAGCCACCTCGTCATATTTCGCCTCATTGCAGATGACAACGCTGTTCGCATCAAACTCAATAGCTTGCTGCACAAGCAGTTCTGCGCTGTTATTGGCAGTGAGCAGTTCAACCTCGAACAAATCGGGATGCTGCCGGATCACATCCAGAGCCTGCCTCCCGATTGAACCTGTCGATCCGAGTATCGCGACCTTCCTCCTCTCCATTTCCGTCAGAAATTTATGTATTTTGCAGGATCGACCGACTCGCCCCTGTACCAGAGTTCAAAGCGCAGATGGTCGCCCAACGCAAGGTTTCCCGCGCTTCCCACGAGCGCGACCGGTGTTCCGGCAGTAACCTTGTCCCCGGTCTTTTTGAGGAGCTTCCCGGTGTGCTGGCAGATGGAAACTATATTGTCAGAGTGCTGAATCTGAATCACATATCCGGCATCGTCGTTCCAGCCCGTGAAGATCACCGTTCCGTCAAGGGGCGCCATCACGAGAGAATTTTCCGGAGCCGTCAGATCGACATAAGGATGCACATATTTGTCGTAAGGTTTGCTGACCACGCCTTTAAGCGGCGAGAAGAAATGTATCCCCTCGATCGGGAGTTCCCTCTTTTGTCCGGAAGAAAGGTCGAACTGCTCCTCACTGACCACGGCATCGCGGAATTCAGCATCGGAGATTCCGTCCGGTTCCTCATCTGAAGCCGGCGGCAGGGAGGACGTGGCTGTGCCGGTGAGTATGCCCGCAACATCGACGGTTTCATCTCCCTCCACCACCCTGCGCAGGTTCTCGGAATAGAGTTCCCAGCGGCAGATGACCTTTTCAAGGGAGTCGATGCGGATGGCGTTCTGGATTGCCGCACGCTTGGTCTGCGCATCCGGATAGCCGGGAATGAAAGTTCGCAGCGGGGTGTATGCCACGAAGACATAAATCAGGGCACAGAGCACGACAAGGATGTTGACGACGACGAGTACAGCTCCCGGTTTCGTGAATTTCACCGAGTTCAGCGGCTTGTGGGTCCGGTCCTCCACGAGCGTCAGCACATAGCGGCGAACTTTTTTATCTTTATTTTGCTGAGCCATTGTTTAGTATTAACTTTGCATCCGATGGACAGACTTGTCGGAATAGATTACGGACGCAAAAGAGTCGGAGTCGCTGTGAGCGACCCGCTCGGAATCTTCGCGTCTGCCCTGGACACGGTACATTCTGCAAAGATAATAGAATATCTCAAAACTTACGCCCAAAACGAGAATGTCGTGAAGTTTGTCGTGGGATATCCGATGAATATGAACGGCCGTCCCTCGGAGGCTGCTGCGGATGTTGACGTGTTTCTCCGGACGCTGAAAAATGCGTTTCCCGGCATTCCTGTCGTGACTGAGGACGAAAGGTTCACTTCGGTTCTGGCGCACAGGGCCATGATTGACGGGGGGATGAAG
>CAVEHG010000115.1:0-3459 GCA_963615405.1 bacterium
CGACCCCTGTCAGGGGTATCTCGTGCCTCCGGCACGGTCCCTTCGGGACTTTTTATTCGGCCTCTTTATATTATTTGAACAGGCTCAGAAGGCTTGTCACAGATTCGGTGACTTCCGCTGCCTTTGTCGCTGCTGCGGAGGCTTTTGATGCCGCCTCAGACGCTTTGGTTGCGGTCTTGCTTACTGCTTCAGACGCCTTGTTCGCCGCCTCTGAGACCTTGCTGTTTGCTGAAGAGGTGATAGACGAGAAGTCGAGATCGGCCATATTCTTCAGTGAGGAGAGAATAGAGGTGGAGTTGCTCTCGTTCACGAGATTTTTTGAACCGCCGATCAGACCCTTCGTGAAATCCTTGTCGTAAGTCTTGTCTTTGATGTTCTCCTTGAGTCCGTTCACGCCGCTTGCAAGCTTCGCAATGTTGGCGATGTTGCTGATATTGGACATATCGAGCTTCTTGTCGGCCTTGTACTGGGTGTAGAGAGCTTTGAGCGCTGCACCGGTCTCAGATCCGCTTGTCTGTGCTGCGGAAACAGTTGTTTCGGTGGTTGTTGTGGAGGAAGATGATCCAGTTATTTTCTTCCAGAGATTGCTCAGCTGAGCGTTTGCATTCTGCTCTCCTGCGAGCGCAGCGCCAAGGGCGAGAACCGCGATGGCGATGAGTTTAACTGACTTTTTCATTTTATTCGGTTTCTTATTAAAGAGTCTTGAGGATGGTCTTGATATTGACTTCGCGGTCGATGATTGACGGGAGATCCTCAATCTTGACCCTCTCCTGTGCCATAGTGTCGCGGTGACGGATGGTCACGCAGCCGTCGTTCAGGGAGTCGTGGTCAACAGTGACGCAGAACGGAGTTCCGATTGCGTCCTGACGGCGGTAGCGCTTTCCGATTGAGTCCTTCTCGTCATACTGGCAATTGAATTCGAACTTGAGTTCATCCATAATCTTCTGCGCAAGCTCAGGAAGCCCGTCCTTCTTGATAAGCGGAAGCACTGCCACCTTCACAGGCGCGAGCGCAGGCGGAATGGAGAGGACCACGCGGGTCTCCCCGTTTTCAAGTTTCTCCTCGTGGAACGAATGGGAGAGCACTGCAAGCACCATACGGTCAACTCCGATAGAGGTCTCGACAACATAAGGAATGAAACTCTCGCCTGTTTCCGGGTCGAAATACTGTATCTTCTTTCCGGAGAACTTCTGGTGGTTTCCGAGGTCGAAATCGGTTCTTGAGTGGATTCCCTCAAGCTCCTTGAAGCCGAACGGGAAGTTGAATTCGATGTCGGTAGCCGCATTTGCGTAGTGGGCGAGCTTCTCGTGGTCGTGGAAGCGGTAGTTCTCAGCACCCATTCCGAGAGCTTTGTGCCAGGCGAGACGTCTCTCCTTCCACTTTGCGAACCATTCGAGTTCGGTGCCCGGTTTGATGAAGAACTGCATCTCCATCTGCTCGAACTCTCTCATTCTGAAGATGAACTGACGGGCCACAATCTCGTTTCTGAACGCCTTGCCGATCTGCGCGATACCGAACGGAAGCTTCATGCGCCCGGTCTTCTGCACGTTGAGGTAGTTCACGAATATGCCCTGAGCCGTCTCCGGACGCAGATAAATCACATTTGTGTCGTCAGAGGTGTTGCCCAGCTGGGTGGAGAACATAAGGTTGAACTGACGCACTTCCGTCCAGTTTTTCGTTCCGGAAATCGGGCAGACAATCTCGCAGTCGATTATGATTTGCCTGAGGGCGGCGAGATCGTTCGCATTCAGAGCGTCCGCCATTCTCTTGCGGGTCTCGTTGATTTTCGCGGTGTTCCTCAGAACATTCGGGTTGGTCTCGCGGAACTTGGCCTCATCGAAAGCCTCGCCGAATTTCTTCTTTGCCTTCTCGACTTCCTTGTTGTTCTTCTCCTCAAGTTTCGCGATGTAATCCTCGATGAGAACATCTGCCCTGTAGCGCTTCTTGGAGTCCTTGTTGTCGATGAGAGGGTCGTTGAACGCCCCCACGTGACCGGACGCTTCCCAAATTTTCGGGTGCATGAATATGCAGGAATCGATGCCCACGATGTTTTCGTTGAGACGGGTCATCGCGTACCACCAGTATTGCTTGATATTGTTCTTGAGTTCCGACCCGAGCTGACCGTAGTCATAGACGGCTGCGAGACCGTCGTAAATCTCGCTTGACGGGAATATGAATCCGTATTCCTTGCAGTGTGCAACCAATGCCTTGAAAAGTTCGTCCTGTGTCATAGATGATTATATTTTTATATTATATAACTATGTATAAATCCGACAAAAATAATCATTTTTTTCTGTATTCCGAAGGGGTCATTCCCGTCTTGGCCTTGAAGAACCGGTAGAATGTCGTCTGGTTCGGGAAATTAAGTTCATAGACGATGGATTTTATGCTCATATCCGAATATTTCAGCATGTTCTTCGCCTCAAGAATGACGAACGAGTCAATCCATTCGTGGGCGGACTTTCCGCTGACACCCTTGATCAGTTTTGAGAGATATTTCGGGGTGAGATAGAGTTTTTCGGCATAGAAAGAGAGATTCCTTTCCTTTGTGTGATAATCCCTTACGAGCAGAAGGAAATCCTCGAGAATCATCCTCGACCTCGTTGAATCATCGTTCTTCTTCGCCTCCGAGAGCCTGTCCGTCCAGAGAGCCCCCATAAGATAGAAAACCGACGAAATGAGCGATGAGACAGACTCTTTTATATGCGGGAGTTTCATCTTCGACATCTCCCTTATGAGGTCGAAATATTTGTGGCAGAGTTCCTTCGTTTCATTGTCGATTACTACGCACGGGGTTTCGAGCAGACGCAGGCTTTCGTTGTACAGTTTGCTGAAATCGAAGCGGGTGCTTGACATCAAATCCTCCGAAATGGCCACGATGACGAAGTGGACGGATTCCTTCTCTTTCGGGTCTATTCCTGTGACTCTCACGATGTTGCCCGGGGTGTATATGAACATCGAATCCTTTCTTATCGCGAATTTCTTAAGGTTTATCTCGACTTCAAAGGCCCCTTCGATGCAGAAGAACGCCACATATCCGTGGAAACGGCAGGGATATTCAATGATGTCCATCTTTGATTCATAATGCATCTCCGCAATGAAAAGGTCATCTGACAAATTGTCACTCACCGCCCCTGCCGATGACAGATGACGGAGTTCGCGGATGTTGAGTTCGCGGTATTTTTCCATAATTTTCCAATCTTATTGTGGTACATCTGGTACATTTCCCTCTTTTGGGGGATTACAAAACTACTCATAAATTCTTAAAAAGTCGCTTTTTTCGACCAAAAGTATATTTATATCCACTTTTTGTTATTCAATATTTCTTCCATATGGCAGCGATTTTGAGTTTGGAGACGGCGCGTTCAAACCGGACATCCTCCGCTTTGACAGGAGTTTTCGAATATCAGTAAAATTGGAATAAAATGAAAAAAATGATTTGGATTATCGCCGCAGGGC
>CAVEHG010000115.1:3469-4885 GCA_963615405.1 bacterium
ACATTACGGCGACCGGAGCGTACATGTACACCAGCCGCAACTGGAAACTCCTTGACGATGAAAAGTCAGAGGAACTTCAGAACGCAGGGACAAATCTCCAGAACACCCTTACCGACAAGATGGTAGGCCTGCTTTCAGATCCGGATGTGTATGCAAAATACAAAACGGACGCGGCATTCCAGAAAATGCTCGGGGCGCTTCAGATGACAGACATCGCCACTCCGATCAACGCAATCGGACAGCAGGTCACCGACGCCCTGACTCTCGATATGCACAACCTGTGCGGGGCGGTGGTTTCGGTTCAGCAGCCGGTGTTCATGGGCGGCAAGATTGTGGCATCCAACCAGATGGCGAAATATGCCGAGGAACTGGCCCAGTCGCAGTATGACACCGAGCACGCTCAGGTTCTCGCTGACATTGAACAGGCATACTGGCAGATTGTCTCCATAGCGGCGAAGAAAAACCTCGCCGAGAACTATGCCGACCTTCTCCGTCAGATGGGAAAGGATGTGGATGCGCTTGTGGCTGAAGGATTTGCGACTCCTTCCGACGCGCTCACGATAAAGGTGAAGACCAACGAGGCGGAGATGCTGCTCACCAAGGCGACAAACGGACTGGTTCTCTCCAAGATGTTGCTCTGCAAAGAGTGCGGACTTCCGCTTGACAGCGAAATCACGCTTGCGGACGAGTCTCTCGACGCGATTCCGGTTCCCCAGATGTCTCCGGTGATTTCCGACGAGGAGGTCTATGACGCAAGGCCTGAAATAAAGAGCCTTAATCTGGCAAAGAAAATTTATGACAAGAAAGTCGCAGTGGTGCGCGCCGACGGACTTCCGACAGTGGCGGTGATGGCGAACTATGCGGTGACCAATCCGAGCGTTTTCAACGGATTCCAGAACAAGTTCGGCGGCTTCTTCTCCGCCGGAGTCGTGGTGAACATTCCTATTTTCCACGGGACGGAGGCCATCCAGAAGACAAAGAAGGCAAAGGCAGAGGCTGCTCTGACACAGTATAAGCTTGACGATGCGAAGGAGATGATTTCGCTCCAGGTCGCGCAGATCCGCCAGCAGGAGGCCGAGGCCCTCGAAAAGCTTGAGACGGCGGAGAGCAACCTTGAGAACGCGGAGGAGAATCTCCGTGTGGCCACCGCAGGCTGGAACGAGGGAATGATTGCTTCCAACGTGGTGCTTCAGGCGCAGACAGCCTGGCTTCAGGCACATTCAGAGTACATTGAGACAGGGGTGGAGCTGCAGATGTGCTCAGTAAACCTTGCAAAGGCCGAAGGCCGGCTTTAATGAATGCCTAAAAGACGGATTGCTGCGTTACGCTCAACTTTTTTAATACTCACAACCGCAAGGTTGCTCCGTTTAAAAAGGTTTCGCAGGCCTTGCACTCCATTTTTATGCAACCATTACA
>CAVEHG010000116.1:0-4814 GCA_963615405.1 bacterium
ATATTCGGAAAGACGGTCGATTTCGGCCTTCAGGGCTTCGATCATTGTGTCTATGTTGGCTGTTTTATCTTGAACAAACTTGACAATTTCAAGTTGTTCATCTTTAGGAGGAACTGGCAGAAATTGCTTCCCGAAAGTCGGGAAATTGAAGTCAGATGATCGCTCGCGGATTCCCCTGTATAGAGACTGTATAAATCCGGTACGAGCCATCTCCCGAAGAACGAATGCATAATACTCCGGAATGTAAGGGCCCTTTGGTGTGCAGCAATGATACACAGACGTGCCCTTCCCATCGGAGTCTGAAACGCCAATGGAACCAGCAAAAGCATCCATCTGATAAATAACCAAATCTCCTTTTCTGATTCCCTGGTAACCGACTTCAGTTATAGATTCAGTGAAACCGGTAGTTCTCCTGTTCTCGCGTAGAGTCACTTGGCCATCCCGAAAGCAAGTAACAACTTTATCCTCAGGTCGTACTTCTCGTTTTTCCTTTTTGAACATATATTTCGCCCTCAGTATATCCCAGTGGGCGGGAATCTGGCCAATCCACGGTATGCCGCTGTCTTTCATCGGGACATCGGGGTTGAGACCTCGTGTGACTACGGAGGCTATTTCGGCTTGCCTTAATTCGTTAAGAGTTTGTAACTCTCTCTCTCTCTTGCATTTACAAGTTTCAATTAAAGTTATTTTTTTATTCAGAAACGCCACAATCTTCTGCTGCTCAGAAGAAGATGGGATGGGGATAATCTGTTTCTTAAGTTCATCAAAAGACAATGTCAGGCGTATTCCTGTACCCATTCCGTGAAACAATTTCTGACTATCCATTGCTTTAAACAGAAAAGAGAAATATGGTGAGAACGTGGTCTCAAAAGGCCGAAGGACAACATAAGCGGATGTAATAATACCAGATTCTGGTACTATTGCAACACGCTGAGAAACAAAGTCATAATTGAGATTTAGTCCGTTAATGACTATGTCGTTTTTCTTAACTTTTGAGTATTTTACATAGACTTCACGGTATTCCTCTGGTGCTCCAGATTCATTCTTAGGCACAACCGAGCCATAATTAAATCTGAAAGCCTTCGAGAATTCGAAGTCAGAATTTTGATCAATGTGGCCATTAAATTTGGCTGCAACTCGTTTTTCCTCCCAATGCGCAGGAATCTCCGGTAGCCAAGGAATGCCGGTAGGCTTGTATTGCTCATATCTTTTCATACCTACCTCCCCAGAATTTCGTTAAGAAGTCCTTCGGTGCTGCGCTCGATGTCGCGGATGTCGGAGGTGATTTCCTCCAGACTTCTGAGCTGGACAGGCTTGTAGAAGTATTTGGTGAAGCTGAGCTCATAGCCGATGGTCGGCTCGCCGAAAACTTCTTCAGGCTCGTATGGAAGCACTTCATTCTTGTAAAATGCTTCGATGCCGCCGGGATAGGTGAAAGGAATCTGCTCCACTTCACCTTTTACCTTGTCCATCTTCACGCGGCCTTTCTTGTCCTTGATGACATTGCCTTGCTCGTCTTTAGCCGGTTTGAGGAGTTCCACCTCCCAGTAGCCGAACTCCTCGTTAGGGAAGATTTTGCTGTATTCGTTCTCCTCGAAGTTCATCAGAAGGTCGAGAATCTTCTTGCGGTCTGCATCGTTGGTCTCGCAGTTTTTCTCGCCGAGGTTCTTGCGCAGCGGGGTCTTGATGGAGGTGGCGTCTATGAGCTGGACCTTGCCTTTGCGGCGGGCCTCCTTACGGTTGGTGACTATCCAGATGTAGGTGCCGATGCCGGTGTTGTAGAAATCTTTTTCCGGCATTGCTATGATGGCTTCGAGCATATCGTTCTCGATGATGTAGCGGCGGAGATTGCTCTCACCGCCTCCTGCATCGCCGGTGAAGAGGGATGAGCCGTTGTGGACTTCGACGATGCGTGTGCCGAGCCTGGTGCCGTGTTTCATACGGCTGACATTGTTGGCAAGGAAGAGCATCTGAGGGTCGCCGATGCCAGGAATTACATTGAACTCAGGGTCATCATCGTAAGTGAATTTGAATCTTGAGTCGCAGATTTTCTTCTTCTCCTTCTCAGAAAGCCCCCATTTCTTGAGGTCTTCTTTCCACGGTGTACCGAACGGCGGATTGGAGATACAGAAGTCGAAAGTTTCGCCTTTGTGACCGTCTTCGGATATGGTGGAGCCGTAGGCGATGTATTGGCGGGACGCCCCGTTGAGAATGTAGTCGAAGGAACGGCGTTCGCCTGAAATCATCAGGTCGGCCTTGCAGGTGGCGAAGGTCTCGGGCTGGAGTTCCTGCCCGAAGATGTTGATGTTGATCTTGCGGCCGCGTTCGCTGGCGATACGCTTCATTTCCTCTTCGCTGATGGTGAGAATGCCACCGGTGCCGCAGGCTCCATCGTAGATGCTGTAGGTGTTGTCCTCAATCTGGTCTGCTACGGGGATGATTGCAAGGTCTGCAAGCAATTTGACATAGTCACGCGGGGTAAAGTGCTCTCCGGCTTCGGTGACGTTGTTTTCCTCGTTGAATTTGCGGAGCAGTTCCTCGAAGAGGGTACCCATCATATGGTTGTCGAGGGCGGGGAGGATTTCCTTTCCTTTGTCGTCCAGGACTGGCTTTATGCTGAGGTTGATGGTGCTGTCTGTGAATTTGTCTATGATGGAGCCGAGCCGCTCCGCATCGGTGAGGTTGTCAACCTGCTGACGGAGGCGGAATTTGTCGATGATGTCCTGAACGTCTTTGCTATAGCCGTTAAGGTACTCGATGAAGTTCATTTTGAGGCGCTTGGGGTCGACTTCTGCCTTGAGTTTCTTCATCGTGAAGCGGGATGTGTTGCAGAAGGGGTAGCCTGTGACCTGAAAGAGAACCGGTTCCTGATTGGTTATGCCGGCGGAATCGAGCTGTTTTTTGCGCTCCAGAACGGCGTCTTTTGTGGGCTCAAGAAGGATGTCCAGACGGCGGAGCACCGTCATCGGCATTATAATTTTCTTGTATTCGCCTTTCTCGAAGGCGTGTACAAGGACATCGTTGGCAATGTTCCAGATGAATGAGAACAGGTGGTTATATTGGGCAGTGTTCATATATGTTCTTGGCTTGTTGCTTATTAAACAAACAAATTTAGCAATTATTATTGAGCATTTGGGGATATCGGAAGGAAAAGTGAGTAAAATGGCTGAAAATATTCAATTTACGATAGAATTTTCTCGATGATAGGGAGTTATCTGTTACGTTTTGTTATATTTGTTGAGAGTTATCCACATAATTTATGGCAAATTTCCTTTTTTACCGATACCTGTTCGAGAAGACCGGTGACCAGAACCTATTCTCGACTGAGACTGGAGAGCACCTGACGGAGGAGTATTTTGACGGGAAGATGGCGGAGGATTTGAGGCGGAAGTTTGAGAGCGGAACGCGGGAGCTTAACCTGTATGCTATGAAAACAGACAGGAGCGGAGTGCAATCGTCTGAACAGTATTACAATGAAATAATGCGGGTCGCAGACGGGATTGCGCTGCTGCAGGTACGCAACAATAAGCATAAGAAGGTGATGCCGAAAGACAGCACTGAGACGGTAGATGTGGATCATTTTCCGTTCTGCTGGATTATTGTGGACACTCGTCCTAGTTCAAAGGCGCTTCTGGTGCAGCTGAAGAAGGATACGTTCAGGAATGCGGACGATGTAGCTGATTTGATTCGAGGTTATGTCAGCAGAACTCTAGGTCTCGCACAGCTCGGGTGGAAGATGACGCTTGAGAAACGCAACTGCGTGGGGACTATCTGGGATATTGTGCGGTCTCGTACTGCGGCGGGAAGAGATAGGGTTAAGATGCTGAGTATCATTATCGAGCAGAAGCGGGCGAATGAGGCGAATGAGGTGGATAAGGCGTTGCAGATAGTGCTTGAGAAGCTGGCGGCTCCTGAGGGCGAGATGAGGCTGACTTCGGATGATGATGCCAAGAAGCTGCTGGATGAGACTAAGGAGGATGTGAGGAATACGGTG
The DNA here is from genome assembly GCA_963615405.1 of bacterium. Taxonomy (GTDB): domain Bacteria; phylum Bacteroidota; class Bacteroidia; order Bacteroidales; family UBA932; genus Cryptobacteroides. The sequence continues at coordinate 3,995 of CAVEHG010000116.1, forward strand.
GATATGCTTATCGACAATCAGTACAGGATGAGAATTGGGTTTGAGAAGTCGGGGTCTATGGAGTATGGGCGTGCGGCGGAGGCTGTGTATGGGGTGGACGATAGGGTGTGCCAGAATTTTGAGGCAGGTGCGGACGAGCTGGTGCCGGATTATACGCTGAAGTATTGGCTGGATGCTCTGATGCCGGAGGACGGGAGTCATAATTATGTTCAGACTGAAAGGAAGAAAGATGGAAGAAGAAAGAAAAAATGAGCTGCTGGAGTCTCCGCTCTATGAGTTTGTGAGGAAGGGATGGCGCAAGTGGTCTCAGAAGATTGTGGCGGTGCAGGCCGGTGATGAGGAGTTTCTTCTTTTCCTTGTGTGGACGCTGGACACGATAAAGTCTCAGGAGGATGGAGTTAATGTGGAACTCCGCGACCAGGTTTACAATGGGCTCCGGGAGCATTTCAGGGTGCGGCAATTCAATACGAATGCGGATGATTTGAAGTATCTTACGAATTTGATCTGTGCAGCGGCGCTGGCCTGTCTGGGATTGACCGTTGCAGATTCGCTGACCTGTTCTGGCATATATAGCGAGATCGTTAGCGGGTTGGGTGAGCATTGGAAGGCGATTGAGGAGTTGAAATACAGCGCAGAGATGGACACTCGGAGCCCGGAACTGAAGGCTTGGATGTCTGAATATATGGCCGGTGAGCAGTTTTATACATACAGTAACACTAGTGGCCAAATAAATTTGGCCGGTTAATAAACAAAGTCAAATTCTAGTTGCGTACAGTCTTCAACATACTGGTCAAGCCGTTCAGAGTTCGCGAAAAGATCT
>CAVEHG010000117.1:0-4781 GCA_963615405.1 bacterium
AGGCGCTGCACTATGTGAGGGATTCGGAGGTTTCGCTCTATTTCTCTGCGGCCGACCTCACCGTGCTGCCCTACCGCAGCGCGACCCAGAGCGGGATAAGTTCAGTGTCCTACCACTTCGAGGTGCCTATGGTGGTCACTGCCGTGGGAGGTTTGAAAGAGACAATCGGAGACCGCGGAACAGGAATTGTGGCTGCCGATGTCACGCCCGATGCCATCCGGGCGGAAATCCGGCGCTATTTCGCGGAACCGTCCCTGCGGGAAAAGTTCGTGGCGGAGATAAGAAAAGAAAAGGAGAGGCTGTCGTGGCAGGGATTTGCAGGCAGACTTCTTGAGTTTGCACACAGTCTTGACCCTGCACTGCATTCAGACGGCAGGGAATCCGGACAAAAGATGTAGGAGAACCGGAATATGAACATTCGTGGAATACTCGGCCTTGCAGTGGCCGCAATCTCGTTGGGCGTCCTTCCGATGACGGAGGCCCTTGCTCAGGACAGTTATGTTCCAACCCCCGTGACGGTGTCAAAGGAGAAGGTCAAGGTGGGCGGAAAGGTGTGCCGGTCTCACGTCGTTCTCGAAAGACAGACCCTCTACTCCATCAGCAAGGCCTATGGGGTCAGCATCGAAGACATCTACAAGTATAACCCGTCTGTCCGCACGGAGGGGCTCAAGAAAAACGCGATAATCCTGATCCCGGAGGCTGAGGACGGGGAGAAGATAAAGGCTGAATCCAAGGAAAAGAACGAAGCGGAGGACAAGACCGCCGTTGGGGGGAAGGCCGCCGTTGGGGGAAAGGCTGTGGCCGGGGGGAAGGCTACGGCCGGAACTGCGAAACCGACAGCGAATGTCACGACGGTACACACTGTCCGCTGGTACGAAACCATCGAAACCATAGCAGAAAAATACGGAGTGAGCGTCGCGGCTATAATGAAGGCTAACGGTCTTTCAGACAAGGAACTGAAGACGCGGCAGAAACTCGTGATCCCTCAGAAGGGTACAGACCGGTGGGCGCAGAATTTCACATCCCAGGAATCTGTGAGTCAAAAGATTGAAACTCAAGAGCTTGCAACCGAAGAATCTGCAAGTCTGAATTCTGGGGAACAGGAATCTGATGATCTGGAGTCCTCCCGATTCCCTGCCGGAGGTTCCGCCGACACACAAAGATTTTCAAGTCACAACGGGAATGTGAATTTCGCCCTTGTGCTGCCTTTTATGGCCGGGACTGAAAAGCCGAGTTCGTCGTCGTTCGATTTCTACTGCGGTGCGCTGCTCGCGGCAAGGGATCTTGGACTTGACAGTCTCAATGTGAACATCAGTGTGTTCGACACCGGCACTGACGTCCTGACAGGAAGCAGTCTCGTCAGCGGAGACTTCATCATAGGCCCGCTCTCACCTTCAGAAATAAGGAAAGTACACGATGCGGTCGGAGACGATGTGGCCATCATCTCGCCACTCGACCCAAAGGCGGTGTCCCTCACCACAGAGTTTCCTGAGTTCATTCAGGTTCCGACTCCGCACGAGGTTCAATACGCCGACCTGATTCAGTGGATTGCCGATGAGACGCAAAGCGGAGACAGGACTGTGCTGATCTCTGAAAAGGGAGGTCGGGAAAGTGAATCCCTTAAAGCCTTCACCGAAATTCTGGACACAGCCGCTCTGGAATACAAAAAATTGCAGTACAGCATTCTGGAAGGGCGCGACATAATCGAAAAACTGAAGGAAATCACAGTGGAAAGTCCTCAGACCAACCGGTTCATCATTGCATCCGAAAGCGAGGCCTTCGTCAACGACGTGTTCCGTAACATCAACCTTCTCTCCCGCGAAAACCGCAGTGTGGAAGTGTTCTGCCAGTCCAAGGTCAGGGGATATGACATCGAGGTGGAAAATCTGCACAACAACGGCCTGCACATAAGTCTGGCCTACTACATCGATTACAACGCCCCGGAGACCATCCGTTTCGTCAAGGCCTACCGCGCTCTGTTCAACACCGAACCGACACAGTTCAGTTTCCAGGGATATGATGTGACGAGATATTTCTGCGAACTCCGTGCGGCTTACGGCGACAGCTGGCTCAACGCCATCGGCGATTTCCCGATGACCGGGCTTCAGACCAGCTTCAATTTCCGCAACGGCTCGCACATCAACGGTGGTGTCCGCCGCATCGAGTACCAGTCCAACTACCAGATCAACTCCGTCAGGTAACGCAGCAATCCGCTTTTAGATCCGCTTGGAGCTCGGGGGTGTATAAAAGATGGAGTGCAAGGCACCCGGTGCAGACAAATACCGCAGCAACCTTTCGGTTGTGAGGATTTTGTCAAGACGGGTAACGCAGCAATCCGCTTTTAGACACCCCCGAGCAATGATTTGGCATTGTCAATGGCAGCACTAGTAACCGACGCCCCACTGAGCAGGCGAGCCACTTCAAGCACCCGCTCCTCAGCAGACAGCCGCCGTATCGAAGATGTGGCACGTCCGTCGGAAGCGGAGACGGATTTCTCGACAAGATAGTGGGCAGTGCCCTTCGCGGCAACCTGAGGGAGATGCGTAATGGCAAAAACCTGCATATCCTCCCCCATAGAGCAAATCATCGTACCCATCTTGTCCGCCACGCTGCCTGAAACTCCGGTGTCAATCTCATCGAAAATGAGCGTCGGCATAGATTCGAAATGCGCCATCTGCGCCTTGAGACAGAGCATTATGCGGGAAAGTTCGCCACCGGAGGCGCAGGACTGCACAGGAATCGGATTGCGTCCCGTTGAACTGAAAAGGAAACGGACATCGTCCCTTCCGAGAATGCCCGGCTTCGATGCCGGGGAAACAGAGACCTCGAAGACCGACTGGGGCATCTCAAGCCCTCTTATCATATTCTGAATATGTTCAGAGAAAGATCCGGCAGCTTTCTGACGCGATTCAGTCAGGGCAGCTGCAAGGCGGTCGCCGTTCCGGGATTCAGTCTCAATCTCCGTGGAGAGTTCAGCCAACCTTCCGTCCATTCCGTCCGTGTCGGCAAGAGTGTCACCGTATTTGTCCCGAAGGCTGATCAGTTCCGCCTCGGTCGTGCAGCCGAATTTCTGGAACAGGCTGTAAATCAATGACATTCTCGACTCTACAGCATCCAGCCTCTCCGGGGAGGATTCTGATTTCTCCGCAAGGGAAGTGACTTCCGCAAGAATGTCGTCAAGTTCAAGCCGCGAAGATTCGAGCCGTTCCGCGAGCGAAGCTGCAGCCGGCACATAGGAGGAAATCTTCTCCAGATTTTTTACCGACTCCTTGAGGAGCATATCCGTCGAAGGCCGCTCATCCCCGCTCGGGACAAGCGCCTCGGAAACGGCGCAGAGACCTTCCTGTATGGACTCCGCATTGGCGAGCCCCTTCTGCTCCTGTTCAAGTTCAGCGAGCTCCCCGTCCTTCAGGGCAGCCGAATCCAGCTGCGTGAACTGAGCCTGATTGTAGTCCCTTTCCGCACGCAGGCGTCTGAGGTCTTCCTCGACTCTGCGTTTTTCCGCAGTCAGGGAAGAAAGACGGGTATATGAAGCGGCATACTCCGCCCTCAACTCAAGGTTGCCGGCGAAATTGTCGAGCATATCAGTCTGGTAGGCAGGGTTTCGGAGTTCGAGCGTCCCGCTCTGGGAGTGAATGTCGAAAAGGCGCGAAGTCACCCCAATAAGCGTCTGCACCGTCACCGGGCAGTCATTGATGAATGCGCGGGAACGCCCGGAACGCGCAACTACACGCCGCACGATGAGCCCGTTTCCGTCCCATTCCGCCCCGGCATCCTCAACGGCAGATTTCAGACGTTCATCGACCGCTGTGAATTCAGCCTCGACCACACAGTTGTCCGCCCCTTCCGAAATCATGGCCGCATCGGCCTTGCCCCCGGAAAGCAGCGAAAGCGCCCCGAGCAGAATTGACTTTCCCGCTCCGGTCTGTCCTGAAATAATGACAAGACCCTCCGGGAACGTGATGTCCAGAGAGTCTATCAGAACATAGTTGTGTATTTCGAGACGATTCAGCATAACTTCGCCTTCTTCGGCGAGGGAGACGGTTTTTCGCTTCATCAAGCATCATCAGGCAATGCTTGCTTGCGGACCTGCTTACTCCTCGTCCTTTTTCGCTATCCTATAGGAAATTTCTTTGTTCTCGAATTCGTGGATTGCAACGAGGTCCGGCTTCGGCTGACGCTCGTAGTATTTTGAAATCTCGATCTGCTCCCTGTTCTCGAACACCTCTTCCATCGTGTCCCTGTCGTTCTTGAAATCTTCAAGTTTCTTTGTCAGTTCTTTTTTCTCAGCTGCGGCAATCTGGTTTGCCCTCTTTGAAAGAATCACGACGGTTTCATAGATGTTTCCCGTCGGAGCCGCGAGGTCGCACAGGTCGCGCGTCATCGTGTTTGTAGGAATTTTATTGCTTGCCATTGTATTGTGTTTATTTGTCTTTATTTATATATACGGGACTCTGTTTCCGATGTTTCAAAATTCTTCGAATCGGAGGATATGTTTTTCCGAACATCATTTGTTCAGATATTTCTGTGCCTTGGAATGGGGTTGCTCAAGGCTGCGGCAATATTTTGAATCCGGATATTCGCTCATAAAATTGAGGTAGTCGTCCATAAACATAAGATAACGCTCCTTCTGCTTGGATCTGACGCTCAGTTCGGCGTATTTGTAGGACGACATCGCGATGTGGTAGAGTATGTCTTCGCGGTAGATGTTCTCCGAATCATCTTTCAGCACATTCTTGAGTGCGACACGGGCTGCGAGATAGTCCTCCATCCTGTAGTAG
>CAVEHG010000118.1:0-4733 GCA_963615405.1 bacterium
CCCGCGGCGCTGGTCAAGATTCCGGCGGCGTGGCTGATAGAGCAGTGCGGCTGGAAGGGGAGGCAGATGGGTAATGTCGCCTGCTATTCCCGGCAACCTCTGGTTATCGTCAATCTCACAGGAGAAGCCTCGCCTCAGGAAGTGACAGCCCTCGAAAACGCCATCATCGCATCAGTCCGTGACCGCTTCGGCATCACGCTTTCTCCCGAAGTCGAGCATATCTGAAAACTCAATTCCATCGTCAGTTTTTGCCGTATTACTCTGTGAAAAAATTTTTATATTTGCACTTCGGAATTATAAAGTTTTGAATCTATGGATCTTTGGCTCATCTGGATGCTGGCGGCTCTGCTGCTCTTTCTTGTGGAAATCTTCACTCCGGGCTTCGCGGCTGCCTGCCTCTCAATCGGCTGTCTTTTCAGCTGCGTGCTGGCGGCGATCGCTCCCGAAACCCTCAACTGGCAGATCGGACTCTTTGTCATAGGGTCCCTGCTCGCCTTTATCTTTGTGCGTCCTTTTGCCCTCAAGGTGCTTTCGCGGCGTGCCGAGCGAAAAGGCGGCTACAAGTCGAATATGGAGAGCCTGATAGGACGTGAGGCCGCTGTCGTTGAGACGATTCCGGCGGAGGATGCCGGGAGGGTGAAGATCGACGGCGATGAATGGCAGGCAGTGCTTGCGCGCGAGGAAAACAATGAGCCGAGACAGGACGTGCCTGTCGGGGCGAAGGTCATCATCGTGTCCTACGACAGCATAATCCTGACAGTCAGAACGAAGAGTACAATCTCTGAACAATGACCGGAACAACGCGGAGAATTATAACCAAAACAACACAAATATGTCAGCAGGAACAATAGTTCTCATTGTAATCGCGGCGATTGTCGTGATTTACATCCTCCGGGGTATAAAGATTATCCCGCAGTCTGAAACCCGTGTCGTCGAAAGGCTCGGAAAATTTGACAGGGTGCTCAGTCCGGGAATCCAGATCATCTGGCCTATAATCGACAAGGCCAAGGTGGTGACGTCCCGCAAGATTACCGCCTCCGCTTTCGGCGGCGAACCTATCGTGAAGATGACCAACTCTTCCGTCATCGATCTCCGTGAGCAGGTCTATGATTTCCCGAAGCAGACGGTGATTACAAAGGACAATGTCAGCACGCAGATCAATGCGCTGCTATATTTCCAGATTGTGGATCCGAAGAAGTCTGTCTATGAGATTGACAACCTCCCCAACGCAATCGAAAAACTCACCCAGACGACCCTGCGCAATGTGATCGGTGAACTCGAACTTGACGAAACCCTCACATCCCGCGACACCATCAACTCCAAGCTCCGTGTCGTGCTCGACGAAGCGACGAACAAGTGGGGCGTGAAGGTGAACCGTGTTGAACTTCAGGACATCACACCGCCGGACAGCGTTCGCGAATCTATGGAGATGCAGATGCAGGCGGAGCGAATGAGAAGGGCTGAAATCCTCCGTGCCGAGGGCGAAAAGAAGTCCGCAATCCTCAAGTCAGAGGGTGACAAGGCATCCGAAATCAACAATGCCGAGGCGGAAAAGACAGCGCAGATTCTCCGCGCTGAGGGCGAGGCGAGGGCGAAGGTGCTTCAGGCGGAGGCCGAAGCGAACGCAATCCGGCTCGTAGCCGAGGCGGTTGCATCCGCAAAGACAGACCCTGCGGCATATATGCTCGCCGTGAAGTACATCGACACTCTCAAGGAGATGGTCAGCGGCAAGGACAACAAGACCGTCTATCTCCCTTACGAGGCTTCCAATATGCTCTCGTCTCTGGGCTCAATCAAGGACATTTTCCAGAAGTAGATCAATACTCGATTTTACTGAGAAACAGGGCGGTGCCGGGGACAGACTCTCCGGCATCGCTGCGTTTTCCGCCCGAGAGAAGCCCGGTGATGCTCTCCGGGGTGCGCGTGCCGCGTCCGACGTCCACGAGAGTGCCCACAATGGCGCGGACCATATTCCTGAGGAACCGGTTCGCTTCAATGGTGAAAACCAGATATCCTCCGTCGTCGGGGAATCCGAGCAGTGAGCAGTGGGAGGGGGTGTAGCGCTCCCAGACGGCCTTATGGACCGTGCAGATGCTGGTGGCGTTGCCTCCGCCTGTTTTTTCAAAGCAGCTGAAGTCGTGCTCGCCAAGAAGCAGGGCTGCGGCGCGGTTCATTGCCCCGGTGTCGAGCGGGAAGGGGCAGCGCCAGGAAAAATTCTCCGCGAAAGGGTCCTTTGCGCTGTGGAGGAAGTAGCGGTAGGAGCGGCGGGTGGCTGAGAACCTTGCGTGAAACTCATTTTCAGCCGCCTTGTCAGTCTCCGCCGGACGGATGTCGTGAACCACGATTTCGCGCCTTATGATGGCATTTATTTTGTATATGAAATCTTGCTTTGCCAGCGGGAGATTTTCGCTCGCGTCGAAGTGACAGACATAGTTCACGGCGTTCACTCCGGCATCCGTCCGCCCCGCCCCGACAGTCTGAACGCTCTGCCCGAGCAGAATACCCAAAGCTCTGTCCAGTTCCCCCTGAACCGTGACAGCGTTTCGCTGGCTCTGCCACCCGCTCAGCGGCGCGCCTTTGTATGACAATGTGACGACATATCGCATATATTCCCGAATTTTCGGGCAAAGATATTGAAAAAAACATAGTTTAACAGATATGGACAGCGTAAATATCAAAGAGCTCAATGACCGCATCCAGAGGGAAAGCTCCTTTGTGGACATCCTTTCGATGGAAATGAACAAGGTCATCGTGGGTCAGAAACAGCTTGTGGAGAACCTCCTCATCGGACTTCTCGCAAACGGCCACATTCTTCTCGAAGGTGTGCCGGGACTTGCCAAGACATTGGCCATCAACACTCTCGCATCTGCGGTTGATGCAAAATTCAGCCGTATCCAGTTCACCCCTGATCTGCTTCCTGCCGATGTGATCGGTACAATGATCTACTCTCAGAAATCCGAGCAGTTCCAGATCAGGAAAGGTCCTGTATTCGCGAATTTCGTGCTTGCGGACGAGATCAACCGTTCACCGGCGAAGGTTCAGTCCGCGCTTCTTGAGGCGATGCAGGAAAGGCAGGTGACCATCGGTGACGAGACTTTCCGCCTTCCCGAGCCGTTCCTTGTGATGGCGACCCAGAACCCTATCGAACAGGAGGGAACCTATCCGCTTCCCGAGGCGCAGCTCGACCGTTTCATGCTCAAGGTTGTCGTGACCTACCCGAAGAAAGAGGAGGAAAAGCTCATTCTGAGGATGAACAACAGCGGTTCTTTCCCCAAAGCCAATGCAGTTCTGAAGCCAGAGGATATCATCCGCGCCCGTGAGGTGGTGAGGGAAGTGTATATGGACGAGAAGATTGAAAGGTACATCGTGGACATAGTCTATGCGACAAGAACTCCGGGCGAATACGGGCTGGAGAAGATTGCAGGGCTCATTTCCTACGGCGCTTCTCCCCGTGCCAGCATCAGCCTCGCCGCAGCCGCAAAGGCATACGCCTTCATAAAGAGAAGAGGTTATGTGATTCCTGAAGATGTCCGCGCCGTCTGCCACGAAGTGCTCCGCCACAGGATAGGGCTCACCTACGAGGCCGAGGCCGAGAACATCACCGCAGATGATCTGATCGATCAGATTGTAAACGTAGTGGAAGTTCCTTAGAATTTGTGTCTTTCCTGCTTATTTTTCAGAAACATCACAATTCCTTTCCTATTTAATTATGGCGGAAATGACTGAAACAGACCTTCTTCGCAAGGTCCGTAAGATAGAAATCAGAACCAGGGCTCTCTCGCATCAGATTTTTGCGGGAGAGTACCATTCTGCGTTCAAGGGGAGGGGTATGGCGTTCAGTGAAGTCCGTGAATATCAGTATGGCGACGATGTCCGCAATATGGACTGGAACGTCACGGCACGGCTTCATTCTCCTTACATCAAAGTTTTCGAGGAGGAGAGGGAACTCACTGTGGTTCTTCTGATTGACGCGAGCCGTTCCGGGCTTTTCGGAACTTCCGGGATGACCAGGCGGGATATGATAGCGGAGATTGCGGCGGTCCTGTCATTTTCAGCGATTCTGAACAACGACAAGGTCGGCGCGCTGTTTTTCAGCGACAGGGTGGAGAAGTTCATCCCGCCGAAGAAGGGACGTTCACACCTGCTTCACATCATCCGCGAGGTGCTTGAGTTTGAGCCGCAGTCCACCGGAACTGACCTTTCCGAGGCTTTGCGGTACCTGACCAATGCGCTGAAGAAACGCTGCAACGCTTTCGTGCTTTCGGATATGATTGACGCAGACTCCAATGGCGTTCCGAGATATGAGGATGCGCTGAAAGTGGCTGCGAACCGTCACGACCTGTCAGTCGTTGAGGTCTATGACCCACGCGAGACGGAGATTCCGAATGTCGGACTTGTGAACATCAAGGATTCCGAAACCGGCAGGACGGCGTGGGTGGATACCGGGCGGGCGAAAGTCCGGGAAGCCTACCGGGACTGGTTCCGGGGGCTGCGCGAGGCTGAGTCCAAGATGCTGATGAAATACAATATCGACAGAGTGAGCGTCGCGGTCAATGAAGATTATGTGCAGGCGCTCAGGCGGCTTTTCCAGCAGCGGTAGGGAATTGCTCCGTGGTGAACTCCGGGCTCTCCCGTCACTGACAGACGATCAGAAGTAAAAAAGTGCGTGGGATTTACCCCACCCCAATACGGGTAACCCACGAACACCCAACGTATCAGGGTACATGCGAAAC
>CAVEHG010000119.1:0-4723 GCA_963615405.1 bacterium
GGCCCGGTGAGCCAGACTGAAGTGAACAGCGCGGAAGAGGAGGCATCTGACGCCCGGGAGCCTTCTGCGCTTGAGGCTTTGCCGCCGCCGGCAAGAGCTTCGGCCGCGCTTGTCGGGGCGAGTTCGACGGTGAGGTCGTCGTTGAGTGCGCGGACATTGTAGCCGATAACCTGTCCTCCCCTCTCCGTCCAGGCAGGCGAGACTCCTTCAAGGAATGCGGCTGCGACAGAAGCCGTGATGCCGGTTCCGCAGGCGCAGGTCTCGGCCTCTACGCCCTTCTCGAAAGTCCTGACCCTGAGCGGATTACCCTTTACAACAAAATTCACGTTAGCACCGGCGGGAGCAAATTCCTCCGCCCATCTGAGCCTTCTGCCCTCCGAAGACACAAACTCATCGGTCAGGCAATCCTCCGAGACAAAACGGACGAAATGCCGGGTGCCGGTGTCTATGAACCAGCCTTCCACTGGCGCTGAGCTTGAGGCCTTCCCATCGGAAGATGATGGACCTGCGGAGACAGGAAGCTGGGCCTCACAGCTTGCAAGAGAAGGGAGCGAGGCATATTTCCGCGCCACGGAGATGTCCTTCATCCCGAGACGCACAATTTTGTGAAGGCCCTCATCCCGAAGAATCGCCGCTCTGTGCGGGCCGTCCGGCGCAAGGAAATTCCAGACTCCGTCCGGTGAGGAAGGAAGGATCCCGAGAAACGAAGCGAACGCCACGATGCACCTTCCGCCGTTTCCGCACATCATTCCGCCGCTTCCGTCGGAATTGAAATACTCCATCGTGAAATCATAGCCCCCGGCGGCGCTTCCCAAGACCATAACGCCGTCCGCCCCGACGCCATAGTGCCGGTCACAGAGACGGGATATCGCCTCCGCGTCAAGGTGCACTCTCCCCTCGCGGCCGTCAGCCACAAGAAAGTCATTCCCCGCGCCGTTGTATTTATAGAACTTCATATTTGCGATTAAATTTATAAGAGGGAAAATAAAGGATGGGATACAAGGCTCTCAAAGGCATCAGAACCGGAGTTACCGTAACAAATCTTCAAGCTGTATGGACGTGTCAGTCTTCGCGTCGCGGTACTTCACGATTACAGGGCAATAGACGTGCACCCCCTCGCCAGCACCCGGGCCGTGAGTAATCGGACGGGAACCCGCCACGACTACAGCGCCCTCCGGAATCACAATCTGTCCGGCCTCGTTAACCCGAATCCACGCCCCGTTCACGGCATCATAGACCGCAGTCGAGGCATTTATTATTACGCCAGTGCCTATTACTGCGCGGCTTCCGACAATCGTCCCTTCGTAGATTCCGCAGTTGCCGCCGATAAAGACGTCGTCCTCCACGATGACAGGAAGCGCCCCCACAGGCTCCAGCACTCCCCCGAGCTGAGAAGAAGCCGAAAGATGCACCCTTCGGCCCACCTGAGCGCAGGACCCCACAAGCGCGTGGGAGTCAATCATAGTCCCCTCATCCACATAAGCCCCGATGTTCACATACGCAGGCGGCATCATCACCACCCCTTTCGCCAGATATGCGCCCCGTCTCACGCTGCTGCCGCCGGGAACAAGACGAACCCCGTCAGCGGGTGAAAACCTCCGCGCAGGTACGGTGTCCTTGTCCACAAAGTCACCCATCTGCACAAGTGACCCCACTCGAAACCCCTCCAGGATGCGGTTTTTCACCTCCACATTCACTCTCCACTCTCCGTCCACCTTCTCGGCAACCCTGAGCCGCCCACTTTCAAGAGCGTCGCAAAAAAGGGAAAATTCTTCTTTTGTCATATCCCGTTCGTTTTCAATTCGCATAAAAATCCGTCACAAAACTGGCCCCAATCACTCAAAACGATTACAGCCAAAGGCCTTTGAGGACCTCACGCATCCTGGCCTCCGTTTTTTCTGAAGCAGGAGTGAGCGGGAGTCTCAACTCATTGGAAATGAAGCCCATCTGAGCGAGCGCGGCCTTTGCGGGGATCGGGTTGCTCTCAGCGAAGCAGGCAAGGAAAAGTTTGCGCAGACGGTAGTGGAGACGGCGTGCGGCGACAAGATCGACTTTCCCTGCGCCCGCAATGTTTCCGCATACGCCAGGACAACCCAGCGCCTCGACAAAATCCACCATCATCTTCGGGACTATGTTCGAAGCCACGCTGATTACGCCCTTCGCCCCCGCCGTCATAAACGCAAGAGTCAGGTCATCGTCCCCGCTGAGAACAGAGAAGTCCTCCGGGACGCCGGCAAGAATCTCCGTAACCTGAGGGTATTTGCCCGAAGCCTCCTTGATGCCAACGATATTCGGGACATCGGAAGCAAGTCGGAGGCAAGTCTCCGCCTCCATATTCGCTCCGGTTCTTCCCGGCACGTTATAAATTACGACCGGCTTGTCTGTGGATTCGGCCACTGCCTTAAAATATTGATATTGACCTTCTTGAGTGGGTTTATTATAATACGGAACCACCACGAGGAAGGCATCCGCACCGTGGGGTGAGAAGAGCTCGATGTTCCGCACCGTCTGCTGCAATGAATTCGTGCCCACTCCCACAAGAAGCGGAGTAGGCTTTCCGCCGGCAAGCGTGTGTTCCTCGATTATCTCGCGATAGCGCACGAGTATCTGAAGTTTCTCGTCATTCTCAAGACAAGGGGTTTCTCCGGTGGTGGCCAGTGGCACGAGAAAATGAATCCCCGCACTGAGCTGACGCTTCACAAGCAGCGTCAAAGCGTCAAAATCCACTTCCCCGTCCCTGAACGGAGTCACCATAGCGGTTCCGCAACCTGTAAAAAGCATATTTCCTGTCATATTCAAAAAAACAATCGTTAGGCATATCCCGCGAATTTAATCATTTATGCTTACTTATTCAGCAAAAAATCGATTAATCCGGAATTTTACCCGCAAAAATGTTGATTTTTAAAATGTTGGAACTATCTGATTCTGAAGGATCACTTTTTGAAATTGTACAGGCCCTCACGACCCGGTTTGCAGGGAAACCAGCCTTTCTCTACCCTCTTTTTCTGCTCGAAGACCTCGAGTATGCTCCAGAAATTTGAAAATGCGAAAACTCCGAGCGCCGTGGCCCCGATGTAGTTTTCAACGAAAAGCGATGCCGCCGCAGAGGCGAGGCCTATGACAAAAAACACCCACCAGCAGCGGGTCCCGAAATGATATTCGGCCTTTATTACGATCGGATGGAACATTCCTATCATCAGGAATGCGGCAACGCCTATAATGAGTCCTGTGAAATTCATCTGCTGTCTGTGGGTTTATGCCGGGCCGTTTTCAAGTCCGGGCTGCAAAAGTACGCTAAATCCCGTTAGCATACAACCTCACGAAACGCAAATACCGAACAATTGTTATCCTCAAGAATGCAATTACCGAAAAGTTGTGATTGCCCCGGGCCGTACTGCGCCGTAATTTTGCACCGCGTTTCTTGGGATGGGATTTTCCCGCCCCTCAATACGGGTAACCCACGAATACCCAACGAATTTGGGCACACGCGAAACTTAAGTGAATTATGAAACAGAAGTCAGTGTTTTTAATAGTGGCGGCAGTATTTACTGTCACACAGTTTTATGTCCTTCCCCTTTCTGCCCAGAGACTCACAATCGGCGGATATGGCGAGGCTATGTACACCCGCAATTTCTACAGCGATGCCTGGCAGAGGTACATAACCCCGGAAAAATATGCCGATGACAAAAGCCACGGACGCTTTGACCTCCCCCACTTCGTCATCAATCTCGGCTACGATTTCGGCAAGGGCTGGAGCCTCGGAACGGAAATCGAGTTCGAGCACGGAGGCACCGAGAGTGCGGTGGAGCTCGAGTCCGACGAGACCGGAGAGTATGAAAATGAGATTGAGAGGGGCGGAGAGGTTGCCCTTGAACAGGCCTGGATTCAGAAAGTCATCCGTCCGGCGTTCAATGTGAAGGCCGGAATGATTATAGTTCCAGTGGGTCTTACGAACAGTCACCACCTCCCGACCGAATTCTTCACCGGATACCGTCAGGAAGGCGAAAACACCATATTCCCCTGCACCTGGCACGAGGTGGGGGTCGAAGTCTGGGGCGTTTTCGGCAAGAACAAAGATTGGAAATATGAAGCCCTCTTCCTGCCTGGACTCGACTCGGACCGATTCAGTACGGAGAATTTCATCCAGAACGGAGCAGGCTCGCCATACGAGTACAAGATCGCCAATGTGTACGCCGGAGCATTCAGACTCGACAACACGTCCGTGAAGGGTCTCCGGATTGGAGTGAGCGGCTACTATGGCGCAAGTTTCAGCAATTCCCTCACAAAGAGCAAGAAATACGACGGCTGCAGAGGCGATGTGCTGATCGGCTCGGCAGACTTCGAGTACAAAGGGTACGGCGTTGCCGCACGCGGAGTCTTTGACTATGCGCACCTGAACAACTCGGCGGAAATCACCGCGTTCAACAAGAACAGCATGTCGGCCGATTCACCGTCTTCGCACAATTCCGTGGGCTCGGACGCAATCGTGGGAAGCATCGAGGCGGGATATGACATCCTCCACCCCAACCGGAAGACAGACCAGAAATGCTACATCTTCGCCCACTACGAGTACTACGACGCAATGTTCAAGGTCGCGACCGGAGTTTCCGACTATCCCTGGGTGGGGAAACACCGCATCGCAGCAGGCGTAAACTGGTATCCGATCGACGAAATAGTCATAAAGGCGGAATATTCCCACAGGTTCTACTGTTCGCCGTACAAC
>CAVEHG010000120.1:0-3829 GCA_963615405.1 bacterium
GGCAACCTCTTTTCATTGCGTGCAACCGCCCGTTTTTTCGCGTGCAACCGCAAAGATACTCAAACTTTCTCAAATAAAATTTTGTCATCCGCAAAAATATGTCTATCTTTAGTAATCGTTAGCTCTGAGAGCTTGATAAATCATTGGTTCTACGGGTATGGTGAATACAGAAAAACTGTTCGAAAAGCTGAGGGTATTCTTTGGCTACACATCGTTCAAACCGGGGCAGGAGGAGATAATCCGACACCTTGTGGACGGTAACGACGCTTTTGTGCTTATGCCCACCGGCGGCGGGAAAAGCATGTGTTATCAGCTTCCGGCTCTTCTGATGGAGGGCACGGCGATAATCATATCCCCTCTGATTGCACTGATGAAGAATCAGGTCGATGTCATACGGGGATTCGTCTCCGGAGAAGAAGGCGTGGCGCATTTTCTGAATTCCTCGCTCGGGAAGGCTCAGATCACTGAAGTCCGTACTGATCTTCTTTCCGGCAGAACAAAACTTCTCTATGTCGCCCCCGAGTCTCTGACGAAACCCGAAAACATAGCCCTGCTGAAGGAGATACACATTTCATTCTATGCGGTCGATGAGGCTCACTGTATCTCTGAATGGGGGCACGACTTCCGCCCGGAGTACCGGCGCATACGTTCGATCGTCGATGAAATCGGCCGCGCTCCGATAATCGCCCTCACCGCGACAGCCACTCCGAAAGTTCAGAGCGACATAGTCAAGAACCTCGGAATCCAGAATGCGAAAGTCTTCAAGTCTTCGTTCAACCGTCCGAACCTCTACTATGAAATCAGGGAGAAAACCGACCCTAAACGGGATATAATTAAATATATACGGCAGAATGCCGGGAAATCCGGAATCATCTACTGCCTCAGCCGCAAGAAGGTTGAGGAAATCGCGGAACTGCTGAATGTCAACGGGATAAAGGCGCGGCCATACCATGCCGGGCTTGACGCGAAGACCCGTGCGGAAAATCAGGACGCGTTCCTTATGGAGGAAGTGGACGTCATCGTCGCGACCATAGCCTTCGGAATGGGCATCGACAAGCCTGATGTCCGTTTCGTGATTCACTATGACATTCCGAAGAGT
Organism: bacterium; assembly: GCA_963615405.1. GTDB lineage: Bacteria > Bacteroidota > Bacteroidia > Bacteroidales > UBA932 > Cryptobacteroides. The sequence goes on from CAVEHG010000120.1 coordinate 1,100, forward strand.
CTGGAAGGCTATTATCAGGAGACGGGTCGCGCCGGCCGTGACGGGCAGGAGGGGCAGTGCATCACCTACTACAGTTACAAGGACATACAGAAACTGGAGAAGTTCATGCAGGGGAAGCCGGTGGCCGAGCAGGAAATCGGCCGGCAGCTGCTGATGGAGACCGTGGCCTACGCGGAGTCCAACCAGTGCCGCAGGAAGCTGCTGCTCAACTACTTCGGAGAAGACTACCTTCCGGACAGCTGCGGGGCGTGCGACAACTGTCTCCATCCGAAGAAAAAGTTTGAAGGTTCGGAGCAGATGTGCCAGGTCATAGACCTTGTGACCTCGCTCCCCGAGCATTTCAAGACGGAACATCTCGCGAACATACTCGCGGGCGAAAGCAATGCCCTGATAAAGTCCTACAGGCACGACGAACTCGAATTTTTCGGTGCCGGGCGGGATCACAACTCCCATTTCTGGAGCGCGGTCATCCATCAGGGGATTGTGCTGCACCTGCTTGACAAGGACATAGAGGCCTACGGACTCATATCCGTGACTCCTGAAGGACGGAAATTCGCGGAAAATCCGACTCCCCTTATGCTCACCGAGGACAGGGTGTTTGCGGAGGGGGATGACGACGATGACGATGCGGCCGTGTCTGTTGCCCGTGCAGGCGGCGGAGGCGGAGACGAGACTCTGCTCGCGATGCTTAAGGATCTGCGGAAGGACATCGGCAGAAAGTTGAAGCTTCAGCCCTGGGTCATTTTCAGCGATGCAGCAATTGAGGATATGTCGATAATGTATCCGGTCAATCTCAGCGAACTTCAGCGCTGTCAGGGCGTCGGCGAGGGAAAGGCGAAAAAATATGGCGGTGAATTCGTGACATTGATTGCCAAGTATGTTGAGGAGAATGAGATAGAGAGGCCGTATGATCTGTCGGTAATGAAGACCGTGCGGCACAATTCGGACAACAGAATCACGATCATCCAGAACATCGACCGCCGTCTCGCGCTGGAGGACATTGCGGCGGCGCTTGGGATTGAGTTCGAGGATCTGCTGACCGAAATCGAGTCGATAGTGCAGTCCGGGTTCAAACTGAATCTTGACTACTACATCCGGCAGAACATCGATGAAGATGTCGTGGATGAGATTTATGAATATTTCCGCGACGACGCGGCGTCCGATTCCCTTGAGGAAGCCATTGCTGAACTCGGAGCGGACTGCGAGGAAAATGAAATCCGGCTTGTCCGTCTGAAGTTCCTCTGTGAAGTTGCAAATTGAAGTTAGTGGAAATGGGTCCTGCCCTTAATTGCTGATATCTATGATTCCCCGTGACACGGTAGAGCGCATTCTTGACGTCGCACAGATTGTGGACGTGGTCGGCGATTTCGTCGATCTGCGTCGGCGTGGGGCGAACTGGACCGCGTGCTGTCCGTTCCACAACGAGAAGACCCCGTCGTTCTATGTGTCCCCGTCCAAGGGCATCTACAAGTGTTTCGGCTGCGGCAAGGCAGGTTCGGCGGTGGATTTCGTGATGGAACACGAAAGTATGAGTTTTCCCGAGGCCATACGCTATCTCGGCCAGAAGTACCACATAGAGGTGACCGAGGAGGAGGAAACGGCCGAAGACCTGGCCCGGAAGCAGCATAAGGACAGTCTCTACATCGTGTCGAAATTCGCCTCCGAGTTCTTTCAGAAATCGCTTCACACCCCTATGGGACAGGCGATTGCATATCAGTATTTCCACGGAAAACGCCATCTGGACGATTCCACCATCGAGAAATACGGCCTCGGTTGGGCGCCGCAGTCCCGCGACGAACTCAGCCGTGCGGCAAGGGAAGCCGGATACAGGGAGGACTACCTCGTCGAAACTGGGCTGAGCATACGGCGCGACGACGGCTCTCTGGTGGACAGATTCTTCGACAGGGTGATGTTCCCGATACACTCAGTCACAGGACAGGTCATCGCGTTCGGCGGCCGCACCCTCAAGACGGACAAGAGCGTGGCGAAATATGTCAATTCGCCGGAAACGGAGATATATGTCAAGAACCGTTCGCTCTATGGGATTTATTTCGCGAAGAACGAGATCTCCCGGCAGCGCAAGTGCATACTTGTCGAGGGTTATCTCGACGTACTGTCAATGCACCAGCTCGGAATCCTTAACGTGGTGGCTTCGAGCGGAACTTCGCTCACGACCGGGCAGGTGGCTCTGATCAAGCGTTTTGCAGACGATGTGACCATAATCTATGACGGGGACAGCGCCGGCATTCACGCCGCCCTGCGGGGAATCGGGCTTGTGCTGCGGGGCGGGCTGAACGTGCGCGTGGTGCTGCTGCCGGACGGCGAAGACCCGGATTCGTTCGCCTGCTCGCATACTCTGGCGGAGGTCAAGGACTATATTGCCGCGCACGAGCAGGATTTCATAGGCTTTATGACGGATATGCTTCTCGGCGAGGCCGGGAACGACCCTTTGAAACGGGCTTCGCTGATTAACGAGGTTGCGGACACGATTGCGCTGATTCCGGATCAGATTGTCCGTGCGATGTACATCCAGACCTGTTCCGCGAAGTTCGGTACCGAGGAGGGAATGCTCTACGACAGGGTGAGACAGTCCCGCGAGGCTATGCTCCTGGCGGAGAAGAGGCAGCGGGAGCGGGAGGCGGCCAGAGAGGAGGCTTCTGCTGCGGCCGGAGAGGAGATGTCCGCCGCGCACGGTCAGGACGGTTTGGGGGAAGGCGGCTCCGGCCAGGA
>CAVEHG010000120.1:3839-4656 GCA_963615405.1 bacterium
GCCAGGAAGTTCAGGCGCATGATGGTTCCGGGCTGGGGGACTCGGATCCCGGGGATTCCGGGGTCGGGAGTCAGCGTCCGGCATCGTTCCAGGAGGCCGGTGCCGCAGGCGTCGGGGAGCGGTTCCCCGGTACGGCCGGAATTGCCGGGATGCGCGAAGAGGAGCCTTTCACGGTCTCGGCAGAGCGGGAGCTGCTGTGTTTTCTCCTTGATTATGGAGAATGTGAGCTGAAGTTCGACAAGGATTCCCCGTACAGGACAGATGAGATCCCGACGGTTGCGGATTTTATACTCAATACGCTGGAGGATAATGGATTGACCTTCCACAACCGGATGTATGCGCAGATTCTGGAGCAATATGCCAGGTTCTATGACGAGGGGCTTCAGCAGAGCCGGATTCTTACCAGGCTCCGTGACAGCGCCGATCCGCAGACAAGCGCGGTGACGCGCGACCTGCTTGTCGACAAATACAACCTGACGGTGAAGAATTTCGAGAAATCGCTCACCTCGACGGAGACGACGCTGGCGACATATGTCCCGAAATCGCTGATAAAGCTGCAGCTGCTCAATGTGGAACTTGAACTCAAGTCTCTCCAGAGGGAACTCCTTGCGGCGCAGGATTCCGGAAGGATGGAGGAACTGATGCGGAAGATTGCGGAACTGAACAGAATGAAATCCTCCCTTGCCTCCGAACTTCGGAAATAGGAGATTCCGTGTAACCCACGAATCCCCAACGAATTATGGTCCATGTGAGACTTAGAGACAGGAATGAATATAGAAATATAGAGATATAGAAATATAGAGATATAGAAATATAG
>CAVEHG010000121.1:0-2407 GCA_963615405.1 bacterium
CCAGAAGTCCCGCATCAATGAGGGGCTGCTTCATCACGCCCATCGACATCCTGCACACATAGTACAGCGCATACCCGAGTGTAACTGCAACGAAAGTCTGGAAGCGCTTCCGCTTCCAGACCCCCTGAACCTTTTCCTGCGGCACCCTCTCAACCGAAGGCGCGCTCATAGTGTAAAATCCCATATATAACTATTCAATTTGAAGCGGCAAATTTGCAAAAATAACTTAAAAAATGAGCCTGTCTGAACGGGCAGGCTCATTCCAACAATGAAGCGGAGTATTTCTATTCCGCACCCGGATATACCCATTGGATGCACTTCGTGCAGCAGATGTCGCCGCCGTTCCCGGACCAGCCGGCACCGCGCGAGGTGGACACCCTGCGGCCGAGTACCGTTGCAGGAGCCGCGTTTCCGGCACTCAGGAGGATGTCTCCGCACATTCCGGCGCAGCCCTGAGTGGCCTGAGAACCGGTGTAGAGTTTCTCGTAAGAGCCGTCCTCGGCATCAATGAACCAGGCGTTGCCCTTGCCGTCAACGATGTAGAGGTCTCCGTTCTCATCCACAGTCGGACAATTGTAGTTGAAATTGTTGTTGTAATCGACCGGAGAGATTGACCATTTCTCCTCCTCGAGGCCAGCGGAGTACATAACCATTGTGCCGACTGCGGCCTTAAACACCGTAACTACATCGCCCGAAGGGGTGACTACGCTTCCGCAGACTATATCAGTAGCAAGTTTTACAGACTTCTTGAGAGTCCTTGTGGAAAGATCAACGCAGTTAAGATAGCCCTTGGTAGGGAAATAAGCCGTCTTCCTGTCCGGAGCGACGCTTGGGGATGATACATCTACTCCGTCACCAGTGTAGGTTATCGTGGCCAGCTGCTTTATGTCGGCCGGATTGGAGAAGTCAAGGAAGTAGCCGGTGGCGGATTTAGTCGTCACAAACAGCTCTGTGCCGTTCACAATCATTGCCGCGAGATTGGCAGCGAGAGCTTCCGTGTTTCCCAGCAGGGCTCCGGTCTCGGCGTTGAAGGCATAAATCTTCTTGTCACCCAGACCGACATATACGGTCTTTGCATCCGGGCTGAACGCCGGGCCGCAGCCTGTCGTAAGCTCCGCGATAGCTGTGCTCCAACGCTCAGTCCCGTCAGCTTTGATGCTGTACAGCGTTGTTGCGTTGCAGACGATTACATCTCCGGTTGAAGGATTAACGGCGATATGACCGCCGTTAGTGGCGGCATAATTCAAATCATACTCCCATTTCTTAGCACCGGTTTCGAGATCGAACGCACCGAGCAGACGGGCTTTGTTGAATGTCATAATGTACGCTGTCCCGCCGTCAGGTGAGAAGGCGAAATTGGTGTTTTTCACCTTCACACTCTTGTTGCTCCAACCGTTGAAATTCACAATAATTTTGGATGTGAGGTGCACATCGGTGAGAGTGAGACCGATGACCGCCATCTGTCCCTCCGGGAAAACGATGTCTTCCTGGAGAGTGATCTCCTTGGAGAAGTAATAGTCTCCTGTCTCGCCGGAGAACGTGAGAGTGGTGCCCGCAGAAAGGGTCGTAGGATTCACGACGAGATAGACGGAGTTGAGAAGCCCGTCAGCGTCATAAAGCACAGGTCTGTCGTCCTCCGCAGAGTAGACTGCTGCCGCCGAGTTGCTTTCCTCGGTCCAACCTGCGACCCGCGCGTTCGTAATGTCGACCTTTGCTTTTCCGGTAAGAACCGCAGAAGAAGAGGTCATCTTGAAGTTACGGATTTTCTGAGCCGAAAGTGACTCCGGCCCATTCACGTTAATCTTCACCACCGACATCACCCTCTTGAAGAAGATGGCATCAAGACCGACAGAAGATCCGTCAGAAGTGTAGGCGGTCGGTTTCGAGACAAGGATGTCGGATGCCTGGTCGATCGTCGCCCAGGTCGGATTCTGTACATAGCCGTTGTCCGGATCTCCGAGAGAGACGCCGACAACCGCGCCGATTTCCTCCGGAGCGCAGCCGCCCAGCACTCTCGCAGCAGGAGCAACAGCCTTGAACTCCCCTTCATCCGCAGCGGTGAGCGTTCCGTCAAAACTTGCGGTCGCGCCGGTTTCATTCTGGTTGTACAGCGTACCGTCTGGGGCTGTGTCTGCGAGGATGTTGCCGGTAAACACGGCGATGGCGTCGCCCTTGCTCCATTTTGGAGTGTAGGTACCGTCCAGATTGTTTTCAAGAGTGGATTTCACAGCAATGGGAGCGTTCTCTGCAGTTGTGACAGTGAAATGAAGTTCCCTGCTCTCTTTTTCAGGTTCAACCTTAACTTCCGCTTCTTTGGCGCAGGATGTCGCGAGAGCGAGCGCAAGTGCGGCAAAAGCCGCATATCTCAATGTGTACTTCATAGCAATCCGGTATTAAAGCGTGTAGG
>CAVEHG010000121.1:2417-4647 GCA_963615405.1 bacterium
GGTCTTCGAAGATATCGGATCCAGGTTGATTTGCGGAGCCGAACCCGCTGCCGGCAAAACCGCTTTCTGTCAAGACTGTCACTTCTGAAAGAAATGGAGTCTCATAAACCGTTCTGTTTTTCATTTCTGATTTCATATTGTGTGTGTTTATTTTTTCAGTGTCGTACATTCCCCTATCTCCAGAAGGATTATTTCCGGACGGACTGTCTCATCCCCTCCGAGCCTGTCTTTTCTTCCGAAAAGTTCACGGAATGACTCCCGGTGGTCCACGGTGTGGGCGAATTCGTTTTCGTGTTCAGGGATGCATATCACTTTTGTCCTGTCGAAGCCTTTCATCCGCGAAACGGCTTCAAATATCAAATTCATTCTGTTCCAGGATGGAGTGATTATGAGGTCGGGAGCCCAGAAGCGGCTCAATTCGGAGAGCTTTTCAAAATTGTGGCTCTCCCCGGGCAGAAGCACCTTCCATCCGTCAAATTCAAGATAATATAGATTGTTCGGAGCCTTCCCCTGATAGCCTGACTGGATTACGGTCTTTATCCCGTTGACCGTAACTGGCTCATACACATCTTCGTGGATGAGCATCTTGCCGTCCCACTGCCGGGTTGGAGCCACATCTTCGGAAAGAACCGTCTTCACCCCGCAGTCAGCAAGAGCCTCCATCATAACGTCGCTGTAGTGGTCGTGATGAGGATGAGAAAGGAAGAACACGTCAGCCTTTGAGGCAATCGCCTCCGCTCCGGCGGCATCCCCTTCCCACTTGATGTCGATGGCTATGGTGCGCTCGCTGTCGCGAAGGATGATTCCGCAGTTGTATACCTTTATTATCTGAAGCTCCCCAGACTTTGCAGGTGATTGAGTTTCCAGGAATCTCAGCACCTTCTCCCTCGCCTGGGCCCTGTACGTGCCGGACATCCGGTCGAACTCGTCCTTCAAAGCCTGGGAGGCTCCCGGAGCGCGGTTGTCCGCATGAAGAGGATAGTCAAGAAGAAGGAACATATCGCGACGGGTCTGAGCCGCGTGCGAACCGTCATACACAACCGGAGGACAGATCTTCTCCAGCTTGAGGACGACATCCTTGGTGTCGGAGATCCACGCGAGCGAATCCCTGTCACGGGAACGATTCTGCTTTTTCACGAACGCCCGCAGGATCCTGCCCGCCTGAGTCCCTTTTTCACGCTGCGCAAAGCCCTCGGCAAAAGTCAGCATATCACTTCGAAGGGCCTCGTTGCTCTGCGGGACCCAATCACGCCCCTGTGCGCTGATGCACAGGAGCGTAAAAAGAATGACTAAATACTTTTTCATTATCTGTATGCCCATTGGACGCATTTTGTACAACAAGGGTCACCGCCGCAGCCGGACCATCCGGAGGCGCGCGCAGTTTCCACGCACTTGGCCACAATCATTCCAGGGGCTTTGTTGCCGGCGGTCATAACCAGATTGCCGCACATTCCCATTGAGCCCTGAAGGCCCTGTGGACCAGCGAAAATCTCTGAAGATGTACCGGTGGAGGAAACGCACCAGACTTTACCGTTTCTGTCGGAGATGAATAAACTTCCCTCCTCGTCGACTGTCGGGCAGTTGTAATTGAAGGTGTTCTTGTGTGATTCCGGAGCCCAGTCCCATTTCTTCGACTCAAGACCGGCGGAGAACAAGGACATATAGCTCTGTGCAGTCGCCGAAGCATACACCACTGCCACATCTCCGCTCGCGGTGACGACGCTTCCGCCCACAAGATAACCGGACACGTCAGATGTTTTTACCGACTTTATGATTTCACGTGTCGTGAGGTCGACGCAATAGAAGTTCTGGTCAGCGCCGAAATAGAGTTTCGTATTGTCCGGACTTACGCTGGCGGAGGCGATGTCCGCGCCTCTTGAGTCAAAGTGCAGTTTCTTGAGTGTGGAAATTGAAGACGGGTCGCTTACATCGAGGAAGAAAGCGTTGAATTCTGTTTTGAGACGAATTGTGACAAAAAGCTTCGTCCCGTCCACGACTATAGCCGCAAGATTTCCTTCAAGAGCCATTGAACCCAGCTTAGTGCCGTCATCTGATTTGATCGCCCACAGTTCGCCGGAGGTGTTTCCCACATAGACCGTAGCGGCGTCCGGGCTGAAAGCCGCGCCATCTCCGCAGGAGGTCCCGAACCCGTTGATGGACCAGCGGACGGTGCCGTCAGGCTTTATGCAGTATAGCACCTTGTCGGAGCTTATGACAACGTCCCCGCTCA
>CAVEHG010000122.1:0-1597 GCA_963615405.1 bacterium
GCTCGTAACCACAGAGCCCGGAACAAAGGGAATTGATTGACACTAATACCGAGAGTATGGGACTTAATAACATTATCAAAAAAATCGGAGACAACTTCAAGGCCGCTGATTTCGAGGTGGCACCTCAAACAAAAATCAAGACTGTCTGCAAGAACTTCAAGAGCAACTTCGGATTGTCTCTGCGAGTTTACAAAGGGCAGGTGATAGCCGACGGTGAACTTACACTGGCTCAACTGAATAAACTCTCCACCAAAACCGACCTCAACACAAAGGCAGGTCCGCTGAAGATAAAGGCCAGCACCAAAGTCGGAGATGCCGAAAAGAAATTCAAGGAACATTTCGGAGTGAATGTGCAGATTGCCGACTACACTGACAAGAAGCTGTGTGACAACAACTTGACAATTGGAGAAGCATCCAGACAAAAATAACCAATATCATAAACAACACACATTATGGCTAAAAAATCAGCAATAAGCGGAGAGTATGTCATCTCCGTAAAGGATGACGGAGGAATAGAAGTCTACCGCATCTACGACAATGTTAAAGGGGCACTTCGTGAAGTCGCCGAGAAAACAGGATTTGAGTACGACCCGAATTGGAACACCCGCCATTTCGGAAGCAAACTGGTCGACTTTCTTAATAACAAATAAAATATGGAAGCATTAATTAAAGTACACGGCAAAGCCCAGAACCGCACGGCGCTGGGAATTATGCACGCCTATCTGGAGATTCATCCTGACTGCACTCTGGCTGATCTTAAAGCAGCTTTCCCGGATTCACTCAACCCCGACTCGGGAGTAAAAGTCAACTTCAAGACGCAGGCTGAGGTCCAGAAACAGATGGCGGAAATGGATTGGAAAGGGTATTTCACCGATGAAGATTGCCTTCTGAAGCTCAAGAACGGAGAAAAAGTGGCCGTTGTTTCAATGTGGACAAAACCAAGTTTCGACAGGTTGGTAGAGCGCGCTAAGGAATACGGAATCGTCATCGCAAGTTTCGAAGCAGCAGAAAAAGGATTCGGGAAGAAAGGCGGCTATTATCTTGAATACCTGAGACCGCTCCCGAACCAGAAAAAGAAGATGCCTAAATTCCTGATTTGGATAATCATAGCGGCCATCGTCATCGCCGCACTTCTCGCGACCATTTTCACACTTGCAAACAAGAAGCCAGAGGTTGTCACCGTCATCCAGCGGGACACTCTGACCGTTGTAAAAATCGACACGGTGTATGTCCAGCAGGTCGAAGAAATCGCCAAGAATTTCAATGCCGCGAAGTTTGGCGTCAATTCCTGGGAATTGAACGATGATGCAAAATTCGCATTGTACGACCTCGTAAAGGTGATGGAAAAACACCCTGAGATTAAACTTCTCATTCAGGGGCACACTTCCGATGAGGGAAGCGCGGAATACAATCAGCAACTGTCAGAAAAGCGCGCAAAGGCCGCCGTTGATTTCCTCATTTCCAAAGGAATTGCGGCCGAAAGACTTTCATACGAGGGAAAAGGAAGCAGCGAGCCTATTGACCCGAACAACCGCGAGGTAAATAGAAGAACAGAATTCATTGTAATAGAATAAGTTATACAAAACCAACATTATTA
>CAVEHG010000122.1:1607-4636 GCA_963615405.1 bacterium
CTCCAGACTAACTTCAAAAAGGCATTTGGCAGTTCATTGCGAGTTTACAAAAGCGCTACCTGCAAAGGTGCAATGGCAGATCCTGAGGCGACTCTCGGTTCGCTTTCCACAAAGAAAGGCGGAGAGCTCACCGTTGGCGGAAACAAGACCGTAGGCAAGTTCGAGAAGGAATTTGCTGAGACCTATGGCATCGGAGTTCAGGTTGCCAACGCAGACAACACTGCGCTTGCAAGTGACAGCGCCACTCTGGTAGGTGCCGGCAAGTAATCACTCTTTTAACTGAGTCCACGGGCTCTCAATTCCCGTGGACTTTTTTTTCCCTCACAAATTAATGACGACTAAAACGCCAGCCAATATCGACAAAGTCAGGAATGCGCTGAAACTCATTGAAGAGAACATAGACGAATCTTCTTCATACGCTTCTGACAAAAATGCCATCGCAATGATTTTTAAAACATTGCCTATGGAATCGTCTAAAGACGTATATAACAACACGCTGGTTAAACTTACCGTGATTGACAGTCTATATTCCACCCAGATGAGCAGGCGATACTACGGTCTGGATGAATTGGCCAGATTGCTTGCAGCTCTTCAGAGCAACAACGATTTGAGCAAAGTCTTCATAGACCTAGCTGCCGGAAAAATCAAATCAGGGGACAAAATCTTTGAACACGACAAGAAGAATTTATTTACAGAGAAATACGGAATTGGCAAAGACGGAGGCGACAAGGGCACAGCAGTGTCCCTCATAAGCAAGTATGCATATTTCCTAACGGATTACAAATTCCCGAAATACGATTCTATAGCGAGAGAGATGTATCCACGCATCTGGAAATATTGCGGTTTCAAAGAATCTTGCCCGTCTGCTGTCGAGCTCAAAAGTCTGGACGGCTTCATCAAGGGGATTAACACACTGATGGATAAATTGTCAATTAAGTCCTACGACACGATTGACAGGCTGCTATGGACAGTAGGAAAGATAATGCGAGGCAATCTTTCGCTGGTTCTGACGATGGAGGAATATCAGGACCTTAGGAAAAAGGAACTGATTGGCTCAGATGGTTTCGACCCTGCAGAAACGGATTTGAGGAAATTGACATTCCTCCAAAAGAAACCGCTTCTCAACGCGATGTTTGGATTGGCAAAAGAATTAAGCACAAAGAAGTTATGAGCGTAGAATATTACAAAAAGCAGATAGTGGACCTTCGGGCAAGAATTGCCAATGAAAGAGAATCCAAGAAAAGGGACAACGCAAATTATGCAAGATTGATTAAATCTGCGACAACTCCCTCATCGAAGGCAAGTTACCGAAAATCAAAAATCGACAGAGCTGCGGCTCACGACCGCCAGATTGACTACTTGAAGCGACAGATAGACTCTGCTAAGATATCCCTTGCGCGTGAACGTGCCCACAAATAATCACATCTAAAATAGACACTATGCCACGATATAAAAAAACAAAAGAAGGTAAGCTGGATATGCGAACCAAACAGGGAAAGGCTATTAAAGCGGCTTACACGAAACATAATGCCAATATAGCCAGGCGCAAAGCACTAAAATGGTGCATCAGAATTATTGTCGCATTGCTGATTCTGTTTGCGCTCACACTCGGAATCACGAAACTTTCAGACCTAATTTTTGACACCAACTGGTTCGGACCAATCTGGAATTTCCTGTTTAAATAGCCGAAGAAAAACTCTATTGCGGCTCCGAGTATATTTCAAACATAACACATTATTACTCACATAAATGGACACATTATGCCAGTAGCAAAGAAAACAACTGCGAAAAAGACGGTCACAAAGAAAACTACTACCGCCCAAACAAAGAAGACGGTTACTGCCAAGGCGAAAACTACTACCAAGAAGACAGTCACCGCAAAATCAACAACCGAAATTTCCGTGACCGGGAACAAAAAGATTGGAACGCTCCAGAAAGAGTTTAACAAGAAGTTCCCGTACATACGCCTTGGGATTTTCTTTAGTTATGCTCGCCAGCAGGTTGCAAAAGGCGAGACAATTACCGGCATTCCGGCCGATAGGACTTTGGCATCCGTTAGACGTGCTGACTCCGGTGGCGACATCAGCATTTCTGGCAATAAAAAAGTAAAGTCGCTCGAATCAGAGTTCGACAAGGTATTCGGCCTATATGCTCAAATATGCTACACAACAGGGGAAGGGAATCGATATTACACGTCAGGTTCTTTAGATGAAATGACTTTGTCTGCTCTAAACGCGTATGGCGAAAAGAACGGATGGAAGAAAGGAGTATCTCGTTAATACAGGGAAAATTCAATAGATAACCTGGAGCAATCCAGGTTATTTTTTAGTCATCATACAACTCAGAAAAATGCTATGGCAAAGGATGGTTACAAGAAAAATGGAGGATTTGATATGCGTTCCAGACGGGGGAGGCAGATGAGCGAAGAATCAGGAAAAATCGCTGGTGGATGCGGGCTTGGATGTTTTGGTATTATAGTGGCTTATTTTGTCCTTGGAGGAATCGCTCTTGGTTTCACAAAACTCGTGGACCTGATATTCCACACAAGCTGGTACGCCCCGACATTGGAATTCTTATTTTAATAAATTATGCAATGGCTTAAGGAATTCAAACACTCGCTCGCGTGCGTGTTCGATGACAACTTGCACACAAAGGTATGGCACAATATTGCGGACTGGGTGATTATCGCCCTGATAATCATCAGCTCACTTGAGATCTTTCTTTCCACTTTCGAGGGCTTAGCAGAACGCTATGGAAAGATCCTGCACATTATCGATGTCGTAACTACAGTCATATTCAGCATCGAGGTGACCTTGCGAATATGGACTGCAGATGAAATTGATCCCAAATACAAGGGAATATGGGGTCGGGTGAGGTACTGCTGCAGTTTCTATGGAATGATTGATTTTCTGTCCACCTACCCGGCACTGCTTGGGATTTTCCTGCCGATACCGGTTACGGTTCTCAAAATATTCAGAGTCGCAAGACTGCTCCGCATATTCAGATACCTGAAGTCATTCAAAATTTTG
>CAVEHG010000123.1:0-4604 GCA_963615405.1 bacterium
CTCGTGTCGATGGCCGACAGCGGGAGGGTGCCGCACGCGATGCTTCTTTACGAGAACGACGGCTGCGGCGCCGTCGCGCTCGCGCTCGCATTTCTGCAGTATCTCAACTGTGAGCGGCGCTCCGGCGGGGAAGCCTGCGGGGAATGTCCGTCCTGCCGTCAGATGTCCAAGCTGATTCATCCTGACGTACATTTTGTCTTTCCAGTGAACAAGAGTTCAAAGGCTGGGGGAGACAAGCCGACTTCGGACTCCTTCCTTCCTTTCTGGCGGCAGCTGGTGCTCGACAATCCATATTTCCGTGAGGATGACCTTCAGGAAGCGCTCGGAATCGAGGGGAAGAAAGGGGAGATTGCCCTTCTGGAGGCCAAGTCCATAATTTCCAAGATGTCCCTCACTGCGGTCGAAGACGGTTACAAGGCCGTTCTGTGCTATCTTCCGGAAAAGATGAACGCCACAGCCGCTAACAAATTGCTGAAACTTGTGGAGGAGCCGCCGCAAAAGACGATTTTTGTTTTTGTCACCCACGCTCCGGAGAAGATGATGCAGACGGTGTTCTCGCGCTGTCAGAGTATGCGCGTTCTTCCGCTAACAAGGGAAGAGACGGAGAAAGTCCGTGGCGCGGAATGTCAGAACGAGGAATTTTTCCCTCTGGTTTCATCTCTGTTCGACTGCGTGGCCCGTCGCGACCTGCTTCACGCCCTTGAGGTGGGGGAGGCTGCGGCCGCGCTCCCTTCGAGAGAGAAGCAGAAGTCGTTCTGCGCCTATCTTTCTTCCTGCCTGCGCCGGATTTTCCTGACTGGGCAGGGGCAGAATTCCCTCGCCGGAGTGCTGCCGGAGGAGGCCGCATTCTATCAGACCGCGTCCGCACGGTTCGGCGCGTCGTTCTGCATAAAAGTCGAGTCCGTCATAGACAGGACGGTCTCGCTCATAGACAGGAATGTCAATTCGAAAATTCTGTTCTGCGATCTCGTTGACAGGATTTTTGTCGCTATATAACAACATTATGGAAAACAACGATAACGAAGCGAAAAAATACGACTGCTCGCGCGGATGCACCGTTGAAAGGAGCGACGAGGGCGAGCTGAACTGCCGCTACAGGCAGGGCTGCTGCAAGATGGAAGTCTATGACTGGCTTCCGGGAGTCGCGCAGGAGCAGTACAAGGACTTCTTCGAGGTCCGTTTCAAGAACACCAGGAAGGGCATTTATTTCAACGCCTCGGGACAGAGCATCAAGGCGGGCGACCTTGTCGTGGTTGAGGCTGCGACAGGCCACGACCTCGGAATCGTGACCCTTGAGGGAGCCGTGGTCGCGCGCCAGATGAAATGCCGCAAGCTGGATCCTGCCGCCGGCGACTACAGGAAGATTTACCGCAAGGCGAAGGTCTATGACCTCGAAAAGTGGCAGGAAGCCATAGACCGGGAGCAGGAGACTATGATCCGTTCGCGCCAGATTGCCGCGGAACTGGGTCTGGAGATGAAAATCGGCGATGTGGAATTCCAGGGCGACGGAACCAAGGCCATATTCTACTACATCGCGGACGGGCGTGTGGATTTCCGCCAGCTCATCAAGGTCTTCGCGGACGAGTTCCACATCCGCATCGAGATGAAGCAGATCGGGGCGCGTCAGGAGGCCGGGCTCATCGGGGGTCTCGGAATATGCGGCCGCGAGCTCTGCTGCTCCAACTACATCTCCACCTTCCATTCGATTTCCACCTCCGCTGCGAGGCTTCAGGATCTTTCACTCAATCCGCAGAAGCTTGCCGGACAGTGCGGAAAACTCAAGTGCTGTCTCAACTACGAGACGGTTTCCTATATGGACGCGCAGTCGCGCATCCCGAAAGTCGCCAACCCTCTCGAATTCCAGGACGGGCTTGCGTATCTGATGAAGACCGACATCCTTCGGGAGATTATGTATTTCTCCTACGACAAGTTCTCGCAGGCCAATATGTTCCCGCTTTCGGCCATCGAAGTCAGGGAAATCCAGAAGATGAACCGCGAAGGCATCAGGCCGGAGTCTCTGAAGTCCGAGCCTGAGCCTGTCGCTCCGGAGTTCGTCACTGCGGTCGGGGACGACAGCATCACCCGTTTCGACAATGTCGGCCGCAGGAGGAAATCCCGCGGAGGAAGGGGCGGAAGACAGAACGACAACAACCGGAACGGCGGACGGGAAGACGGACAGCGCAATGGAGGCCAGCGCGGTGGGGAGAGAAAACGAAACCGCGACAATAATCAGAATAAAGACCGGAACGGAAATGGGAAAGGACAAACTCCGAAAGTTCAGGGAGAATGAGACTTTCTCCTGCCTGCTCCAGCCCTCGGCCGACGAAGTTCTCGCGGGGGTGAAAGGTGACGTCGCGGCTGTGGATGAGACCCTCGGCCCGGACGGCGTGTGCCCGAAGAGGGACGGGACATTGAAGGACCACCCGATCAAGGGGCATTGGGCCTCCGGCTTCTTCGGGAATGACAACCCCATAGTAGTGGAACTCGGCTGCGGGAAGGGAGAATATACCATAGACCTCGCACTTCGCAATCCTTCAATCAATTACATCGGCGTTGACATCAAGGGGGCGCGCCTGTGGAAGGGCGCGAAATATGCCGAGGAACATCATCTCCCGAATGTAGCGTTCCTCCGCACGAGGATCGAGTTCATCGGGGCTCTATTCGGAAAGGACGAGATCTCGGAGATATGGATTACCTTCGCCGACCCCCAGATCGGCCGGGAGAAGAAGAGACTGACCTCGCCGCTGTTTCTGGAGCGTTACCGGGGTTTCCTCAAACCCGGCGGAATCGTCCATCTCAAGACTGACAGCGGGTACCTTCACGCCTATTCCCGCGCAATCGCGGAGCAGAACGGTCTGAAGATTCTCGCCTGCGCCACAGACATCTACGGTGCCGACCGCGCCCGTCTTCTCGAAAGCCCCCTCGCCTCCGTTTCCGGCGAGGATGCCGTCAAGGCTCTTTTCGAGGTTCAGACCCACTACGAGCAGCATTATCTCGCGGAGGGGCTGCCCATCACCTACCTCGCCTTCACCATCGACCGCGAAGGCGCGTACCTGAGCCCCGACTGGGACGAAGCGCTGTACGAAAGGTAAGAGACTTTTAGCGTTCCGGGAAGAACGATCCCCTTACAAGTTCAACGCTGTCAAGCAGTTCCCATCCGAAGAACTGGACTTCCCTGCGTGTGCGGACTCCGTGGCGGACAAGTTCCACCTCGGCACGGTACGGTTTGCGTCCCACGTGGCCGTAGGCTGCGGTCGGTTCGTAAATCGGATTCTTCAGGCCGAACTTCTCAATGATTTTGGCAGGGCGCAGGTCGAACA
Source organism: bacterium (assembly GCA_963615405.1). Taxonomy (GTDB): domain Bacteria; phylum Bacteroidota; class Bacteroidia; order Bacteroidales; family UBA932; genus Cryptobacteroides. The sequence continues at coordinate 3,321 of CAVEHG010000123.1, forward strand.
GTTCTCCGATTTTCTCCGCGATGAACGCGTCGCTGAACGGTTTGCCTTTAGATTCTGCCCCCTGCACGCCCGCAGTATCGGTTGCCGCGGTGCCGTAGCTGTTAACGAAGATGCTGACCGGACGCGCCACACCGATGGCGTAGGAAATCTGAACCAGGAGTTCGTCGGCCACTCCTGCCGCCACGAGGTTCTTCGCGATGTAGCGGGCTGCGTAGGCCGCGGAACGGTCGACCTTGGAAGGGTCTTTTCCTGAAAACGCCCCGCCGCCGTGTGCTCCGCGTCCGCCGTAGGTATCAACGATAATCTTTCGTCCCGTGAGACCAGTGTCCCCGTGAGGACCGCCGATTACGAACTTTCCTGTAGGGTTCACGTGGAGGATGAATCCCTGCGGATTCTCGTTCGCGTCAAACACTCCGTGGAACAGTGCGGCGGTGTCCGGGTGCAGCTTCTTCAGTATCTCCGGAATGAGAATCTCCTCCACATCCTTGCGGATTTTGCTCTGCATAAAGAAATCGTCCGGCAGGAACTCGTCGTGCTGGGTGGAAATCACCACCGTGTGCACCCTGAGGGGCTTTCCGGTTTCTCCGTCATATTCAATGGTGAACTGCGACTTCGCGTCCGGGCGGAGATACGGCATCCGGGAGTTCTTTTCCCTGCGGATTTCCGCGAGTACCTGCAGCGCGAGGTGGGAGAGATAGAGCGGGAGCGGCATATAGTCCTCTGTCTCGCGGCAGGCATAGCCGAACATCATTCCCTGGTCTCCGGCGCCCTGTGCGTCAGCCTCGTCCTCCACATTCCTGTCCCTGCCGACCACGCCCCGGTTGATGTCCGCCGACTGTTCGTGAAGTGTGCTCATCACTCCGCAGGAATTTCCGTCGAAGCGGTACTCTGCCTTGTTGTAGCCGATGCGGTTCACCGTGTCGCGCACGACTTTCTGTATGTCCACATAGGCGTCGTCCGAACGGACCTCGCCGCCCACGATCACAAGCCCCGTCGAGCAGAATGTCTCGCAGGCCACCTTCGCCTCCGGGTCCTGCCGGAGGAATTCATCGAGTATCGCGTCTGAAATCTGGTCTGAAACCTTGTCAGGGTGTCCCTCTGACACCGATTCGGAAGTAAAAAGATAATTATTGTTCATATTTTTATGGCGTATTTTATTCTATAAAAAGATACATAACGCAGCAATGCGACTTCCAGTGGATATAAAAAAACTTCACAATGTTGGAAAACATGTGAAGCCGCCATAAAAACACACTGTCAGGTCTCGTGAGACCATCATCACGA
>CAVEHG010000124.1:0-4586 GCA_963615405.1 bacterium
GGACCGTGCCGGAGGCACGAGATACCCCTGACAGGGGTCGCAGACGACAGTCTGCAGGGGTTAAGATAAAATAAAGGGGTGGCTAAAATCCTTTTTAGTCACCCCAAATTTTGTGCGGTGGGGAAGGGCCCTTCTCTTATTTCGCGGAGGGGAACAAGGACAAACTCCCGCTCGAACATTCTCGGGTGCGGAATAGTGAGTTCCGGGGTGTTGATCTTAAGGTCGCCGAAAAGAAGAATGTCGATGTCTATGGGGCGGGAAGAGTAAATTCTGCGTCCGTCAGGATCATAGGCCGGAGGAAGCGTCTTCCGCCCGAGACTCCGTTCGATGTCTTTAACGGTTTTCAGAATATCGTGCGGAGATGACTCAAGGTCGAAGCGTACGGCGGCATTCAGGAATTTGTTATCTGACTCGAAGCCCCAGGGTTCAGTTTCAATAAGGGAGGAAAGCGCAACAGGCTTTCTCTCAATGTCTTCCATTTCAGAAAACCGTTCTCCCATCAGTCGGACGGCCTCAAGTATGTTTTGCCTCCGATCCCCCAAATTGCTGCCGAGGGAGAAATAAACAGGGACTTCCATACCTCTTTATTCAATTTAAGTTTCGCCTGTACCCTAATTCGTTGAGTGTTCGTTGATTTCCCGTATTTGGGAGGGTTAAATCCCACGCAACTTTTTACTGCATGCAAGTTTCGCATGTACCTTGATTCGTTGGGGTTACGGTGGATACCCCGTATGAGAGGGATCGCGGAGAATCTGCGCCTACTCGTCAAGTCCAAGCTCGACAAGAGCCTCTTCGGACATCCTGCTCTTGTCCCAGGCCGGGTCAAAGACAAGCTCAACCTTCACGCTCACCACACCCGGAACGTCTTCCACGGACTTCTGCACCTCATCGACCACATAGTCCGCCATAGGGCAGTTCGGAGCCGTCAGAGTCATCTGAATGAAGACATTATGCTCCTCATCAACCTGGAGTTCGTAGATGAGGCCGAGGTCATAGATGTTCACCGGAATCTCCGGGTCATAGACCTGCCGCAACGCACGTATTATATCACCTTCAAGCATATCTTAAAATTCGCATTTACCACTATTCATTTAACTTGGGTTTCTCATGTACCCTAATTTAAGTTTCTCATGTGCCCTAATGCGTAGGGTGTTCGTGGGTTATCCGTATGGGGGACACAATGTCTTCCTGGATTCAGGCAAGAGTCTGCATATTCGTCGCATCGATGCAGAGCCGCGCGACGGCCGCATTCCTGATCGTCTCGATCATAGACACAAGACCGTTCGCCCTTGTCGGAGAAAGGTTCTCTTTCAGCCCGATTTTCTCCACTGCGGAAAAATCTGAACCGGCGATTTCCTGCGGAGTGCGACCGGAATAGATCCTGATGAGCAGGGATATTATTCCCTTTGTTATGATTGCGTCGCTGTCGGCATTGAACCACAACTTCCCGCCCTCGAATTTCCAGTTAAGCCAAACCCTTGACTGACATCCCTTTATCAGATGATCATCGGTTTTTTCCTCTTCCGGATAACCCTTGAGGGACTTCCCGAGTTCGATGAGATATTCATATTTGTCGAGCCATTCGTCGAACATCGCAAACTCATCAATCACCTCTGACTCAATTTCCTGCAAACTTTTTTCTGTCATATTTATAAGTTCCTCTATACTTTACCTAACTTAAGTTTCGCATGTACCCTAATTCGTTGGGTATTCGTGGGTTACCCTTTATCGTGAGCCTAATGTCCGCACACTGTCCACCCCTCAGTCCCCGACTCCCACATCTACGCCAGCATCCCAATCGCCCTGTCAAGGCATTTCAGGAAAGTTTTAGCCTCCTCAAGAGTGTTATACGCGGCAAATGACGCACGGAGCATACCTGTCACCCCGAAACGCCGCATCACAGGCTCCGCACACATCTGTCCGGAACGCACGGCAATCCCCATCTTGTCAAGAATCTGTGCAAGATCCTCGTGATGAACCCCGTCCACGGAGAATGAGAACACAGGAACTCTCGGCTTTGCTGTTCCGTATAACCTTATGCGGCTGTCCGAAGTCAGTTCATCGAAGAGAAAATCTGAGACCTCGTTCTGATACTTTATTATATCCTTGTCAATCAATGATTTAGCAAAATCAAGAGCCGGTTTTAATGTCGCCTGGCCTATAAAATTACGGGTGCCGGCCTCGAACTTCATCGGCAGCGGGGCGAAGGTGGTGTCCTCAAAGGTGACCGTTCCGACCATCTCTCCGCCGGAAAGGAATGGAGGAATCGCTTCAAGGAATTTTTTCTTGCCGTAAAGCGCACCGGAGCCGGTTGCCGCATAAATTTTGTGACCGGAGAAGGCATAGAAATCACAGTCCATTTCCTGCACATCAGCCCCGCAGTGGACAATTCCCTGGGCGCCGTCCACCAGCACAGGAACGCCTCGTTCGTGACAGAAGGAAATGATATCCCTTACAGGATTCACGGTTCCGAGAACATTTGAAACCTGAGCCACAGCGACAATCCGGGTTCTTCCGTCTATGAGATTCTTCAGTTCCTCCACCCTCAGAGAGCCGTCGTCTCCCACCGGAATAACCCTGAGTTCCGCACCTTTTCTTTGGCAAAGCAGCTGCCAGGGGACGATGTTGGAATGATGCTCCACTGCCGAAACCACAATACTGTCCCCCTCCCTCACGAATGCCTCTCCGAAGGAATATGCGACAAGATTGATTGATTCAGTCGTGCCTGAAGTGAGTATTATCTCCTCGCGCGACTCCGCATTCAGAAATTCCCTGACAGCATCGCGAGCCTGCTCGTAATGCTCCGTGGCCTCATTTGAAAGCCGGTGCACACCCCTGTGGATATTCGCGTTCGCTGTCCTTGAGTAGGAATCCTGCATCTGAAGTACGGCGTCAAGACGCTGCGAAGTCGCCGCATTGTCCAGATAGACAAGCGGTTTGCCGTAAACCGTCTCGGAAAGTGCCGGAAATCTTGCTCTTATTTCGTCTGTTTTCATCAGTTTATAAATCTGCAAGGTATCGCATTTTTTGTATGACAAGCATCTGACTTGCGAAACATAAATTCCATACCCACGCAAAGGTGCAAAATTACAAAATACTCTTCTATCTTGTTAAAAATTATTATACTTTTGCGATACGGATTAAGTTCTTGCGTGGATCTTAAGCCGACTGATACCACGAAATTTAATTTGAATAATATGATAGACTACATCAAGGGCACGATAGCCGAAATACTTCCCACAGAAATGACACTTGAATGTCACGGGATAGGCTACAAAATTCTTATTTCCCTCCAATCCTTTGAATCGCTGAAGACCGCCGGAGAGGCGACGGTCTACATCCACCACTATCTCCGTGAGGACGACGAACAATATTTCGGATTCGCAACAAAGGATGAACGGGAACTGTTCCGGCTTCTTATCGGGGTGTCCGGAGTCGGCGCGGCAACAGCAAGGATGATGCTCTCCTCAATGAGTTCAGACGAACTCCGCACAGCCATTCTTTCAGAGGATATAAACAGAATAAAAAGCATAAAGGGAATCGGAATGAAGTCCGCGCAGCGTCTTATTCTGGAGCTCAAAGACAAAATCACAAAAGGTGCAGGAATGGAACAGAGCACTATTTTCCAGACCGGAGGGAATCCGAACCTCGAAGAAGCCACCACCGCCCTCGTTATGCTCGGTTTCACAAAGCCGAATGTCACCAAAGCCCTCGCCGCTGTCATCAAAGAAACGCCGGACGCCACTCTGGAACAGCTGATCAAGACAGCACTAAAGAGGCTTTAGTCCTCTCCTTTTTTAGATAAGTGTTCCACGTGGAACACTTATTCATCGTCCAAAATAAACAAGGAGAACTGCCACATCCGATGGAGAAACTCCAGAAATACGGGATGCCTGCGCAATGGTGCGCGGAGCATACTTTTTCAATTTCTGCCGGCACTCAATAGAAAGAGACTCCACTCTGTCAAAATCGAAATCTTCCGGAATTATAAGATTTTCGAGTCTGCGAAGTTTGTCTGCAACCTGACGCTCACGTTCGATATAACCGCGATATTTTATGTGGATATCCACAATATCAACCAGCGTGGAATAATATATCTCCTCTTTATATTTCAGCGATTTCCTATCAAAGGCATCCAGTGAATCTGGATTTCGAAGAGTCACATCCATAGAACAAGATTTCTGATTAGAAACATCCGAAGATCCTGTTTTCTGAGGAGAAATATCAACTGGAGAAGTTTGCTGATCTGACGTATCAGTAGAACCGCTATTTTTTACGGGGGTATCTACAGAACCAGTTTTCCGATCAGTGATATCTTCCACAGTATTCTCAAAGGCGACAACCTCCGATACCAGTCCGACAGACAAAGCGGTCTTTACCCGGGCGAATTCCTTAGAGTAAACACTCTCATCCAAACAAAGAGATAAATCCTCTTTAGATATTCCGTACTTCTTTAAAGTTCCACGTGGAACATATTTTATAATATCAGAGACTTTAACCTGCGGGCGAGAAATCAATTCAGACATCTTTCTCCGTGAAGGAATTTCAGCTGTTGATTTGGATTTGAGGTAGTCATTGACATCTTC
>CAVEHG010000125.1:0-4539 GCA_963615405.1 bacterium
CGATGTAACCGTTCTTTTTCAGTTTGGCCCCGAGGACATCGGCGATTTCGCGTGCTACGCTTGGTTTTTCGGCAATGCAGACTATCATAGTGAGTTTTGTTCCAATTGGCGTGTTGCACGGATTATGTAACTTCTGTCTTTATTTGTTCTGCCGGAACTGCCTAGTTCCATATTGAAGCTACAGTGTGCGTTGTCCACGACATCGTCTGTCCAATAAATATAGTCGCTGAATATTGTCTGAGAAATGGAAGTCAATGTCGAGTTCAATTTTGATTTATTCCGGTATATTGTCTGAAAATCAGCGCAGGATGGCATATCCCACCCGGAGCCGAATTGTCTGCACCAGGTGATGCCGTCATCAAAATTTGTCGTCGTCTCAATCAGCGAAGCTATCTTTACACAATCCGCTGCAGCATAAAATACTATTCCCTGAACTCCCTCACAGCAGATATACTGCCCCACAAGGCAATCCAGCTGTTTAGAAAGTTTGAGCGAAGAAAGAGGTATTCCGTTAATTGTGAGATCTGTAAGATTTTCATTGTCAGACACATCAAGTGACGTAAGTTTCCCAAGGGCGGTAACATCGAGAGATTCAATGGAGTTCCCGGAACAGTCCAGACTTTCAACTTCAGTGAAATATTGGATTCCATTAAGATTTGCGATGTCGAGATTGCTGCAGTTCATCCGGATCACGTGCGAAATCTCAAAATCGGAGAGCTCTCCGTCGTAATCAGTGTCGAAGTTCTGCAGACAGTAATTCTTGAAATTCTGATCTGCAAAAGGAATGGCCTGAATGGATATCTTCTGTGAAACCAGGGGAATGTATGTTCCGGCGGTGCGGTCGTTATTGCCGTCAGACAGCTTCAGGCAGGCGCTTGCCGCAAGTCTGCCCTTGAAGAAATCGTCCTTGAGTCCATTTCCGCTTGCCGTGATTCTCAGATAGCCCTTTTCCGCAGTTACGCCGGTGATTGGCAATTCAACCTCATCCGGGACTGTCCTGGTGGAGACGGTATGGAACGCTGTCAGTGAAAGTATGCTTTTGTCCGCCGCCCACAATGCGGCGATTTCCGCTGCGATCGAATCCGGCTTTACTCGGAAATCAAATGCCGCAGAACCGGGAGTAATTGTCTTACAATCAGTGGTGTAAGTTACGATTGCCTTCCCGTCGGAGAATTTGGGGACATAATTGACAGACTGAATGCGCGACAAAACTGAATACATCTGTCTCTTGAGCGTCGTGATGTCAAGCTGCATCGCAGAGATTGAGGCTTCCAGGCTTGAAAGCAGCTCCGCATGTGCCGTTACCGTATCATCCGTTGCCGTAATTTTGCCGTCAATCGCCGTCAATGTTTCCAGAATTTCGGAAATCGTTTTGGCGGAGGCATTGTACTGCTCCAGAGTTGCGAACGTGGCGTTTGCCCAGGCCTGTGAGCCTGAGGCAAGTTTATCTGCATATTCCTTCAATCCGGTGATTTGAGTCTGGAGATCTGCACCTTTTGTTCCAAGAGTCTCTATAGCAATCTGCAGCTCTGATATATTGTTCTCCTGCTCTCCTTCTGTCGGAGTCAGACCAGCAATCTGATTTTGAAGCACAGCGATATAGGCCTGAAGCGAAGCATCAGTTCTTTCAAGAGAGTAAACTGAGGACCGGATGGAGGAAACAAGAGTCTCGATTGACTTAACCCTGTCGTATTCAAGTGAATCAACACGGGCGGAAAGCGCCTCGAAGTCAGCGTCTTTCGCACATCCGACAAGGAGAATAACCGAAACAAGCCCCAATGTGAGGGAACGATTTAAATGTTTCATACTCTGCATTTTTGCCGCCCTAGAGGTTGCGTACCGCACGAACCTTATAAGTCACTGTCGCATTTCTGCTGTTGGATGTTCCGCGTTCCATAGAGAAACTGTAGTTAACCCCGTTGATTACGGTGCCTGTCCAATATTCATTGCTGAACTCCGGAGCTCCGATGGAAGACATAACAGAATTCAGCATTGATTTCTGGGAGTATATAATCTGACAATCGCCGCTGGATGCCATTTCCCATCCGAGGCCCAATCCGTTGCACCAGGCTGTGCCGACTTTATAAGTGGCACTTGTTTCAACTCCCGAAACTATCCTTACGGAATCTGAACCAACGGAAAATACCACTCCGGCGACTCCCTCGCTGTAAACATATTGTCCGGCAAGGCAATCCAACTGTTTTGAAACCTTGAGCGAAGAAAGGGGCGTTCCTGTTATCGCTAGGTTTGTAAGTTCTTGATTGTCCGACACATCAAGTGAAGTAAGATTTTCGAGAGCGGTCACGTCGAGAGACTCCAGTGCATTGCCGGAGCACTTGAGATTCTCCAGGTTTTTGAAGTATTGAACACCCTCCAGCGATGATATGCAGAGATTGCTGCAGTCAATTTCAGTCACCATCAGGATTTCAAAATCTGAAAGCTTGCCGTCTGAATCGGTGTCAAAGTTCTGCAGACAGTATTCTTTGAAATATTTGTCTGCAAAGGAGATGTCTGTGGCGATGCTTTTCCACGGAACCAGCCGTACGTATGCGGTGGTGAGATCGTTATTGCCGTCCGAGAGGCTCAGGCAGGAGAGAGCAGAACGTTTACCTTTGAAGAAATCATCCTCAAGGCCCTTTCCGCTTGCAGTGATGGTCAGGTAGCCGTCTGAGGAGGTTACTTTGGCAATGTCCAGATTTATCTCCTCGGGAACGGACTTGCTGATGGTGTAGAGCGCAGTCAGGGAGAGTATGTTCTTATCGGCAGTCCACAGTGTCGATATTTCATCTGCGATGTTTTCCGGCTTCACCCTGAAATCGAGTTCGGTCAGTCCGGGAGCAATCGTTCCGTTGTCGGTGTAGGTCACGAGTGCGTCTCCGTCAGTGTACTTCGGGACATAAACGATTGACTGGATGCGGGAAAGCACTGAGGACATTTGAGTTTTCAGGGTGTCAATGTCCAGCTGCATCGCTGAAATTGAGGATTGGATGCTCGAAAGGAGTGCCGTGTGCGCCTCAAGAGTCGCATCAGTTGACTTTATCTTGCCGTCAATCGCCGTCAATGTTTCCTGAATCCCGGAAATCGTTTTTGCGGAGGCATTGTACTGCTCAAGGGTGGCGAACGTGGCGTTTGCCCAAGTTTGTGAGTCCGAGACCAGTTTGTCCGCATATTCCTTCAATCCGGTAATCTGCTTCTGGAGGTCGGAATCTTTCGCCTTCAGCGACTCAATGGCGCTCTGAAGGGCGGCGATTTCGTCTGTCTGCGTACCATCTGTCTTTTCCAGGTCAGCGACCTGCTTCTGAAGCTGTGTGATATAATTCTGAAGGGAAGTATCAGTTCCTTCAAGTGAGGATACTGAAGACTGGATGGAGGCAACAAGTGCCTCAATTGACTTGATTTTGTCTGACTCGAGGGAATCCACACGACTTTTCAGTACTTCGAGATCAGAATTCCTTGCGCAACCTGCAAGCAGGAGGAGGAAGACGAGTCCCGAAGTAATGAAATTGGAGTATAAATATTTCATTGGGTTACAGATTTCGGGATGCGCGGATTTTAAACATATTTGAAGCATCTGTACCGCTGGAGAACCCTCCGTTAGAATACATATCGAAGCGGTAATGTTTGCCGGATTCAATGGTGCCTGTCCAATAGTACCCGTTGAATTCTGCTGCCCCTATGGATGACAATACAGAATTCAGCATTGATCTGTTGAGATAAATTCGCTGGAAGTCGCCGCTTGTCGTCATCTCCCATTTTTTGTCTCCCAAATTTTCAGCCCAGGTTTTCCCGTCTTCAAAATTTGCCTTGCCGTTCTCGACTCCGGAAACAATCCTTACGTAATCAGCTCCGGCATATATAATTACTCCTACGACCTCTTTGCATTTAACCCATTGTCCCACAAGGCAATTCATTCTCTGGGCAATTTTCAGGGAATGGAGTGAGGTCCCGTTTACATCAAGGCTTGAGAGCAATGTATTGGAAGACAAGTTCAGAGAGTCCAGTGAAGCGTTGCCCGAGCAGTCCAGACTCTCAAGGTTGGTGAAACATTCGACTCCAGCAAGCGATGTGACTCCCAGATTGCTGCAGTCCATCCCGGTCACATGCTTGATTTCAAAATCAGAGAACTGACCATCGCCATCAAGATCGAAGTTGTTGAGACAAAAGGATTTGAAATTCTCGTCTGTAAAAGGTATTGCTATAATTGAGACTTTCTGCGGAGCCAGCTGGACATATGCTGAAGTTGTGAGATCATTGTTGCCGTCAGTGAGGTTCAGGCAGACATTCACTGAACAGGTCCCATTGAAGAACCCGTCTTTGAGTTCCTTTCCGCTTGCCACCACTCTGATGTATCCGTCCTTTGCCGTCACCGAGGCGACTTCCATATTGACCGCTTCCGGAACGGCTCTGGTGATGGTGTAAAATGCAGAAATAGAAAGAATGCTTTTGTCAGCGGCCCACAGAGTGGCGATTTCTTCGGCAAGACTGGCGGGTTTAACCTTGAAATCGAATTCTGCTGCAATCGGAGATATTTCCTCATTC
>CAVEHG010000126.1:0-4510 GCA_963615405.1 bacterium
CCGCCGTCACGTCAAACTTTTCAATGAGAATTATCCGTATGCCGATGCAGATGACTGCACATTTTGCCGCAAATCCGGGATTTTTGCCCGGGGGGCTGAACTGCTGAGTGTAGGCGGCCTGCTGATGTTGGGAAAGTTGGACAGCATCCATCGACTGATTCCAAGTTTCTGGGTGGATTACATAGAAGTCCCAGGGACATCTTATGCAGATGCGGCTCAGCGGTATACTTTCCGGATGCAGGAACAGGAAAATCTGTGGGAGTATTACAAGGTAATCATTCAACGTTTTCGACTTTATACAGACAACGCTTTTACTGCGACTTTCGAGGGGGTCTCCCCGGAGGATGACTCTCAATTGTATGCTCTGAAAGAAGGCCTTGTGAATTTCCTGGCGCATTCTGACTATTTCAGCCCTATGCACCCGACAATCAGGGTTTATGCCGACAGAATAGAACTGCAGAACCCGGGAAGTTTTCATATCCCTATTGAGCGGCTCGCCTCGGAGACAATTTCCCAGCCTCGCAACCCTTCCATCATCAAGTTGTTCAGAACGGCGAAATTGGGGGAGAATGCCGGATATGGAATAGACAAGATTCGCCGGTGGAGCCTGCTTACGGGCAAGGAGGTGAAATTCAGCAGCGAGATTGCCTATTCAACGGTGACATACTATCGTAAAAATGCTGAAACTAGCACAAAAACTAGCACAAAAACTAGCACAAAAACTAGCACAAAAACTAGGCTCTCTGTTGATGAAATTTTACTTCGCAGAATTCGTTCTAAGCCATCAATCACGGTTAAGGAACTGGCCCGAGTTACAGGCCTTTCTGTCGCCGGAGTCAGGTATCATATTGCTCACTTGAAATCAGAGAACATAATAAGTCGTGTAGGAGGAGGCAATGGGGGATATTGGGAAGTCCGGAAATGATGTCACGCCCCTAGCCCGTATGCGATTTTCCTTTCAACGGCTAATTCTTCGTTCCTTTGCCTCAGCGAGGATGATGGCGGATTTTTCGCGCGATTTAATTTGCTTCTTGTCGTTTCTTCTTTATTTTTGTCAACGGATTTTTGACAAAGATATATGATGACCGGTGAATATATATTGAAGCTCTCTTCGGAAAAGGGCATCTCCCAGTCGGAACTTGCGCGCAAATGCGGGAATATCTCCTGCGAAAGATGCAGGATGCCCAGATTTGAGGCCCGATGAGCGTGCCGTCAAGGTCGAATATGAAGAGTTTACTTAACTTGCGGTTGCAAGCCTTCGGGCGGCGCGGTCGAAAATGATGAGAATTATTTTTCTTCAACCTTTGTAACTTGCTGAAAATCTTGTTTTTAATTGTTGAAAATCTCGGTCAAAAAAGTTGAAAAATTTTTGAAAAAATGTTTGGAATCCGAGATTTTTTCGTACCTTTGCAGTCCTAAAAATTGGGGGTAGTATGCCCAACTGTCTATCACTCAATGGGTTAGGTATTATTGAATAATTAATTCAAAAACAATAAACAATGTTACAACCAAAGAAAACAAAATTCAGAAGGCAGCAAAAAGGCCGTATGAAGGGCCTTGCCCAGAGAGGCAACCAGCTCGCTTTCGGTTCTTTTGGCATCAAGACCTTGGAGAATTGTTGGCTTACCGGCCGTCAGATCGAGGCTGCTCGTCAGGCGGTTTCACGTTATATGAAGCGTGAGGGAAAAATCTGGATCAGAATCTTCCCTGACAAGCCTTACACAAGGAAACCTGCCGAGGTGCGTATGGGTAAAGGTAAGGGTAATCCGGAGGGATTCGTATGCCCTGTAACCCCGGGCCGTATTCTTATCGAGGCCGAGGGTGTTCCTATGGAGGTCGCAAAAGAGGCACTCCGTCTGGGCGCTCAGAAACTTCCTGTAACCACCAAGTTCGTGGTACGTAGAGACTATGTTGAATAATTTAATGGAGCAGAGAAGAATATGAAAATCACTGAAATTCGCGAAATGTCAATAGCGGACCTCCGCGACAGAATCGCAATTGAGAAAGCCAATGTTTCCTCAATGAAAATGAATCACTCCATCTCTCCGTTAGAGGATACCTCAAAAATCAAGAAGGCAAAGACCGATATCGCCCGTATGATGTTCGTCCTTGCAGAAAAAGAGAAACAGAACTAATTTGAATTCTCATTATGGAAAGAAATCTTCGCAAGGAAAGAATAGGTGTTGTAGTCAGCAACAAGATGGACAAATCCATCGTCGTAGCGGTAAAGACTAAGGAAATGCACCCGATGTACGGCAAGTTCGTCAAGAAGACCACCAAGTTCGTCGCACACGATGAGAAGAACGAGTGCAGCGTAGGAGACACAGTTCTCATTATGGAAACCCGTCCTCTCAGCAAGACAAAGAACTGGAGATTAGTTGAAATCGTAGAAAAAGTTAAGTAGCAATGATACAGCAGGAATCACGTTTACAGGTGGCTGACAACAGCGGCGCGAAGGAAGTCCTTTGCATCCGCGTTCTGGGCGGTACCCGCCACCGTTATGCAAAAGTGGGTGACAAGATAGTCGTTGCAGTCAAGAGCGCTCTCCCTGGCGGTGACGCTAAGAAGGGCTCTGTCTCAAAGGCTGTTGTCGTTCGCACAAAGAAAGAAATCCGTCGCGCCGATGGTTCATACATCCGCTTCGACGACAATGCTTGCGTCCTCCTCAATAATCAGGGCGAAATCCGCGGAACGCGTATTTTCGGACCTGTCGCAAGGGAGCTTCGCGAGAATTATATGAAAATCGTTTCACTGGCACCGGAGGTCCTCTAATTTATCGAGATTATGAACAGAATTAAAAAAGGTGACACCGTTTATGTAAATGCCGGTAACGACAAAGGTAAAACCGGTAAGGTGCTCGAGGTTCTTACAGACAAGAACCGCGCAATCGTCGAGGGCATCAATATGGTGTCAAAGCACACCAAACCAAACGCAAAGAACCCTCAGGGTGGTATTGTTAAACAGGAAGCCGGAATTCACATCTCCAATCTTCAGCTCGTTGACCCTGCAAAGGGCGGCCCTACAAAGGTCGGCTTCAAGATTAAGGAAGATGGCAAGAAGGTTCGCGTTTCTAAAAAATCAGGAGAGGAGATTAAGTAATGGCAAAGAAACAGGCAGCAGCTGCACCGGCAGCACAGACAGTTCCTGCAGGATATGTACCTGCACTTAAGAAACTCTACAGGGAAGAGATTATCGAGAAGCTTACAAAACAGTTCGGTTACACCACAGTGATGCAGGTTCCGAAGCTCGAGAAAATCACTATAAACGAAGGTGTCGGCTCCGCAACCGGAGACAAGAAACTTGTTGAGGTAGCTCAGCAGGAGCTTTCAATCATCACCGGCCAGAAGGCCATCATCACAGAGTCCCGCAAGGATATTTCCAACTTCAAACTCCGTAAGGGTATGCCTATCGGAACAAAAGTTACCCTTCGCGGCGTGAAGATGTACGAGTTCCTCGAAAGGCTCATCCGCATCTCCCTCCCGCGTATCCGCGACTTCAACGGAATCTCCGAGAAGATGGACGGCAAGGGCAACTACACCCTCGGAATCAAGGAGCAGATTATCTTCCCTGAAATCGACATCGACAAGATTACCAAGATTCTCGGAATGGAAATCACTTTCGTGACTACAGCCAAGACTGACGAGGAGGCTCACGCACTTCTCGCTGCATTCGGTCTGCCTTTCAAGAAAAATAACAAATAAAGATTTATAAGATGGCAAAAGAATCAATGAAGGCTCGCGAGATTAAACGCGCGAAGTTGGTTGCTAAATACGCCGAGAAGAGGAAAGCTCTCAAGGAAGCAGGTGACTGGGCAGCTTTGGATAAGCTCCCTAAGAACTCAGCTCCTTGCCGTATGCACAACCGTTGCTCTCTTACCGGAAGACCGAGAGGTTATATGAGGATGTTCGGCATCAGCCGTATCCAGTTCCGCGAGATGGCAAGCAACGGTCTCATTCCGGGTGTCAAGAAGGCAAGCTGGTAGGCTGACAGGCGGGCGCGCATTTTTACGGTGCCGTTCCGCATCAACAGATACATTATATTATTAACAATCGGATATCGGGCATCCACGGATGTCGATCCACAAAAAGGATTAAAAAAATGACTGATCCAATTGCAGATTACCTTACAAGGGTTCGCAATGCCTACGCTGTAGGCAAGAAGGTCGTTGAGGTTCCGGCTTCAAAGATTAAGCTGGCAATCACAAAGATTCTCTGCGAGAAAGGCTACATCCTCAGCTACAAGGTTGTTGAGGGAACTCCTTTCAACACAATCAAAATCGCTCTGAAGTACCATCCTCAGACGAAGGCTGCGGCCATCAAGCACATCGAGCGCGTTTCCAGACCAGGTCTCAGGAAGTATGTCGATGTAGAGAACATGCCGCGCGTTCTGAACGGACTCGGAATTGCGGTTATTTCAACTTCAAAGGGTGTCATCACTGACAAGGAAGCCAAAGAGCTCAATGTCGGCGGTGAGGTTATTTGTTATGTTTATTAATCAAAACTACTTTAAT
>CAVEHG010000127.1:0-4454 GCA_963615405.1 bacterium
GGAAGATGTAGAGAGACTCCTTAACCTTCTGCTGGCGCTGCATTGAGAGAAGTTCATATTCCTGGTCGGAACTTGAGGCGATACGCTTGAGAATCTGATCTTCCTGCTGTTTGAGTCCGTCGGCCTGAAGGGAGAGCGTCGCTACGAGGTTGTCGATGGACCGGAGTATAGCGCTGCGCATCGAGGCGATCGATGCATTGAGGTCCGCCACCATCGGGTTCTCGCTTCCGGAGGACATGTAGCGGTCGCGCTGGAGGATCACTTTGTTGTACTCGCCAATCTGTGTCTCCACACTGCCGCTCGCGATTCCCGAATTGGACGGAATAAGGCTCATGGCTTGAGCCGGGTCATTGAGATAGTCCTTTATGTAACTGGCTATCGAAAGCTGGTTGTTTACCTCGAAAAGCTTTTCAGCGTAGGTGGATGATTCCTCGAGATACTGCTGTGCAACTGCCTTGACATCAGTAAGATTGTTGTCGGCTTTATAGGATTTGAGTTTGCCCTCGATTCCGCCGAGTTCCTGCTCGATTATCCCGAGCCTTTCGGTGATGAATGCGCTCGTGTTCCTCGCCGCGCTGTTCTTGTCGTAGAGCCAGACTTCGTTATAGACATCGATGAGGCTGCTGAGAATGTTCTCCGCGCGTGAAGGGAATTTGTCGTTGTAGCTGAGGACCAGAACTGTGGATTCCTTGCTGGAGATTTCCGCCTTAAGATTCTGGCAATATGCCTTCGCCCTGAGCATCGGGTTCGCCCAGGAGATGAAGATGTCGTTCTCCCATTTCTCGAAATTCTCCGTAGGATAAAGTGTCAGGGAGCCCGCCGGAGTTACGGTGCTCTTCCCCACCTTGCCCTCGACGCTTTCCTTGATCTTGTCTTTCCCTATGCGGAACTCGGAAAGGGCGAACGTACTGTCGGATTTTTTCTGTACCGTAAAAGAAAAAGCGGTCGTGGGATTGTCCCCGTCAAGAGAAAGTTCAAGCGGCGTATTCCTGTACAGTTCGACGTTTCTGAGGATCTGCTTCTCCACATATATCGTCTGAAGATTGTTTCTCTCCACGACGGTAACCATAAGGTCAGGAGAAGTGAACGCCTCCATTTCATTTTCGACCGCGACGGTGTTGCGGAGCCTCATCCCGCCGCCTGTAAAGGTGGAGAGACTGCGGACTGCGGCATCCTGAGCGCTTTCATCGACAATGAGTTTCGCGCTCCTGGTGTATATCGAAGGAGTCCGGTAAAGATGTATCGCGGCAAAAATGAGGCACAGAACCACCCCGGCGACATACCACCACTTGTGCGTCCAGACAAGATTCCAGATTTCCTGCAGCGTAAGCGAGCTGTTGTTTTCGTCAAGACCGTTCTGCTGAGACTTATTGTTGAGTTCTTCCATATATTTTCAGAGAAAAGACTATGACCTACTTGCTTCTGAGCACGAGTGTCGTCACGAGCGTCGCAAGCGAGACGACAAGGGAGCCTGAAGATATGGCTATACTCGTGATTCTCAACCCTTTGTCGTCCATCGTCGATTGACGCTGCTTCACCTTCGAAGGCTCGACATACACGATGTCGTTCTGCTGCAGGTAATATGCAGGGCTCTTGAAGAGGGCGGTGCTGGTGAGATCGACCTCGTATATGACCCTTTTACCGTTCTGCTCGCGTATGACTGAGACATTCTCGCGCTTTCCGAAAATCGTGAGGTCTCTCGCGAGGCTTATCGCCTGAAGAATGGTGACCTTGTCGCCCTCAATGGTGTAGGTTCCCGGAGAAGTCACCTCACCGAGAACGGAGACCTTGAAATTGGTGAATTCAACCGTAACAACCGCGTCGTCAAGATATTTCCTGTCAAGCAATTCCTTTTTAATGGCATCTGCACACTCCCAGCGGGTCTTTCCTGCGACATTGATCTTCCCCAGCACCGGGAAGTCTATGAATCCGTCGTTGTCCACGGAGTAGCACATTATCCTCTGCGAGCCGGCGCTTGACACCATTTCGGAACCGGCGCTGTAGGAAACGATCGGAAGGTTGAACATCGGGGTGAGTTCCGGAGTTCTGGAACTTACGACGATTGAAAGCATATCCTTGGGCTGGATGACGATTCCGGCGTGCCTGTCTATGGCTTCGGGATTATCTATGAGTTTGTCCTGAAAGTACGGGATGTTCTTGTAAGAACCGCAGGAAGCGGCCATCAGGGAAAGTCCGGCAATCAGCAGAAGCGCAGCCGAACCGGGATGCCAGAGTCTTGTGTTCATCGTTATCTTTTTCTTCAAGTTTTGCATATAAGTTCCGGGCGCCCTCATCGGGAGGGATAAAACCCCGCACCGCGCGTACAACGCATTGCAAATGCGCACACGCAGCCTACAAAGTTAGGAACTTATTTTATAAAAAGCAACCTGAAGCCCCCTCTTTTGTGCGGCAGGGAGGGGATGAATAAAAAGATGGGATACAAGGCGCTCGACGATACGAAAACCGCAGCAACCTTTCGGTTGTGAAGATTTATTTGATAGAGCACAGAATCTCGGAAAGGGTCGGGTGCGGGTGGATTATGTTTCTCAGATCCTGGACGGTGGCATTGAAGTTCATCAGAGCGGTGACCTCCGAGATGAGGTCGGAAGCCCCGGCGCCGAGAATGTGGCAACCAAGGATCTGGCCTGGTTTGAGAGGCGGAAGTTCCTGATTGTCAGACTGATTCCGCATAGAAGATTCTGACGGAGAGTCAGATGACGGCTCCGCAACGAGAATCTTGCAGTAGCCCTCGGGGACTTCCCCGGCGAGAGCCTTGCCGTTGGCGCGGTAGAAGGATTTGAGAGCCTTGCAAGCTAATCCTCTGGACTTGCAGTCTTCTTCCGTGAGCCCGACGGTGGCGACTTCCGGTACGGTGAAAACCGCCGCCGGCATTATCTCAAGACGGATTTTCGGGACGCCAGGCGCGGAGTCGGAGGTGTCGGACGTGAATTTGGAGGTGTCGGACGTGAATTTGGATGTGTCGGACGGGGAGTGGGATGTGCCGTGCGGGGAGTTGGAGGTGTCGGACGAAGTTTGGACGGCATCGGCCGGGGCCGGGACGGTGCTGAGAATGTGATTGAGGGCAATCCGTCCCTGGGCAGTCGCCGCATGCGCGAGCATCATCTGCCCGTTCGCATCACCGATGGCATAGACCCCCGGGAGCGTGGTCTGCATATTTTCGTCAACCTTTATCCCTTTCCTTCCGCTCTCGATTCCCCGACATCCCGTTATGACCCTGAGATCCGGAACGCGTCCGACCGCCATCAAGACCTTGTCAGACACTACAGAACCGGTCTTGTCCGCTGCTGCTGAACCGGTTTTTCCTGGCTCGACAGAGCCGGTCTTGTCCGCCGCCCTGTAGAAAACAATTTCAGTTCCGGTTCCAATTTCAGTTCCGGCGGCAATCCCTGTCACCTCAGTCCCGGTGAGGATTGTGATCCCCGACTTGGTCAGCGACTGTTTGAGGCGCTTTGCAAGATCGGCGTCGAAATGAGGCAGAAGTCCCTTGCAATACTCTATGACAGTGACTTTTGAGCCGAGGGATGAAAATATGGAGGCGAACTCCAGGCCTATCACTCCCCCGCCGATGACAGTCAGACGCTTCGGAACCGAGGTGAGGCGGAGCATATCCGAAGACGAAAGCACTCCGGGAGTCTCGGCCGCCCCGGGCACATTGAGCCACGCGGGATGCGAGCCAGTTGCGATGATTATGCGGTCGGCGCTAAATTCACGATATTCGGAAAAATCCGGAGAAAGATGGTCCGCAGCCGCGCTCTCAGCCTCCGTCGGCCACACGCGGACAGTTCTCGCATCCGCAACACGGGCGATTCCGTGAACGATTTCCACTCCTTTCAACAGGGTTTCCACGCCACCGCGCAGCTGTTCCACGACACTGTCCTTGCGCTCAACCATTTTCCGCAGAACTTCATCGGGACAATCCGCACCACAGCCGCTATGAATCTCATCAGAGTGCCCGCCCCCGCAATGCTCCCCGGCTCCACGTCCGGTCTCCCCGCCACAAAACATCCCGGCATAGCGATGTGCGTCGTGACAGAAGCATTTGGTCGGGATGCAGCCCTCGTTCAGGCAAGTTCCGCCAAGCGGCCCCGCTGTTATCAGAGTCACATCCAGCCCCTTTCTGCTGGCTTCCACTGCGGTTTCATAGCCCCCCGGGCCGGCACCTATTATAATGAGTTTCATTACACGCACTTTACTTCAGAACAATTTCAGTTACAGTTTCAGTTACAGCCTCAGTTACAGCTTCAGTTTCAGCTTCAGTTACAGCCTCAGTTTCAGCCTCAGTTTCAACCTCAGTTTCAACCTCAGTTACAACCTCAGTTACAACTTCAGCCTCGGATTGCGGGCGGCGGAAGTCTCGTCGAGACGGCGGACAGGCGTGGTGTGCGGCGCAGTCTTGAGATCCTCCGGATCAGAAACCGCCTCGGCAGCAATCC
>CAVEHG010000128.1:0-1100 GCA_963615405.1 bacterium
CAGGAAAGGCTCTGAAATGTGTGCCTGCGAGGGAATGCTTACCGACGTTGCCGGAGAGGGGAAGCGCCCGCAGAAGAGTTTCAGCGTAGAGATTGTCACTCACCCGCAGGGTCTCGCGAACGATGTCTGAAAGTTTCGGGGAGTATGTCACCGCTATGGTGGTGAGGGAGTCGGGAGCTGAGAAATGTCCCGAGTATGTGAGACTCCCCTCTGTGTCGAAGACCTCGAATCCGAAGACGGGGCCGGCGGCGGAGGCCGTTTGGGATTCTGCACCGGCGTATGTTGCCTCGGGGTTTTTGCGTGGTGAATTATCTGAGGATTGGCTGTCTGAACCGGTGAATGTCGCCGTGGGGTGGCAGGATGAGGTGGCGGTCACCGCATGGCAGGGGATTCCCTCGGCGGCGAGATGCAGGGCTAATTCATAGGCGCAACTGAAATCCGCGAAGTGGTTGTTGAAGCCTACGGCCTTCTCTGCCTTCCCGAGGGCGAAACTGCCTCCGAGACGGGCTGCCGGGGAAAATTCCGAGATGAAGAGATAGCTCCTGTCTCCGCTGCCGGACGGGCCTGTCACGCAGCAGTTCTCGATTCTCATCCACGGGGCTTCGGATGGGGTTATAAGGATATTTCTGTTGCCCGTTTCTCCTTTGCCGGTCTCCGTGATGACCGGGTCACCTTCGGCGGCGCCCGGGCGAAGTCTCAGCTTCAGGGTGTTCCGGTTGAACATCAGACCGTTGCAGGCGGTTCCGTAGTAAGTTGCCATATCCTCATACATCCAGCTTCCGTTCACATCCGCCTTCATCTTCCGCGAGTCTCCGACCACGCTTCCGGCGATGCTCCTTATGCCCGCCGCCCTCACTGCGCGTGTCCATCTCGCGAAAAGGCTGTCCCTGGGCACGGCGTTAGGGTCTGAGGAACCGAGCGTCGGGTCTCCTCCGCCGACAATATGGAGGTCTCCGCGGAGCACTCCGTCATCCCCGATTTCTCCGGAATATGCAATCTCCGTCCGGAACCTGAACTCCGCCCCGAGGCTTTCAAGCGCCGCTCCGCAGGTCACGAGTTTCAGAGTTGACGCAGGCAGGAAATTTTTCCCGGCCCCATCG
>CAVEHG010000128.1:1169-4347 GCA_963615405.1 bacterium
TTTCTGACGCATATCCCCACCTGAGCCTCCTGTGCCGCGGCTGATATGAAGGCCAGGAAAACGGCTGCCGTGATGACGGCGGGCCTCAGTAATTTTCCCTGTAAGATATCGTCCCTCTTCAAGATGTTCATAATTGTCAATCCGTAACTGTATTTCGTTGCCAAAACTTTCCTTTATTGTAAAACGGTGCTTCGCCGTAATACTTGAACCCGATACATTCCGAAATCCGATGCGGCTCCAAAATTAGTCAATTTCATCAACTATAGGTCGGATTATTGAGAACTTTGTTGATAACTTCAGCCGTTTTGTTATTTGTTGATAACTTCAGTTGTTTTGTTTTGTATGGTATCTGAACGTTTATATATCTTTGCATCAGAGGCTGCGGCTATCAGCCAGCACTTCAAAAAATCGGAGTAGACAGCAATGAAACAGAATAAGCGAGAAGACGAAAAAATGATTGAATTATTTCAGGGAGTGCTCCCGCTCGAATTTGAAAGCGCCAATTCGGTTGAATCCGAGCAGAAATTTTCTCCATCAAATGTGGACAGAAGCGACAAGTTGTTGAACTTGCATTGGCATAACAGTTTCCCTACGGAAGGAGAGGAGGATATGCCTTTGCTTGCGCCTTACAATGGTCCGTTGCCCAAAGAGTTGATTCCTTTCTCTGACCGGAGAAAGGGTCTTTCCTATTGTGGTATTCATTGTTATGAATATGATTATAAGATAGATCCTGCATGGAATAATCCTCATCAAACTGTCGATTTCCTTCGTAAATATACTTGCGTGACGGCTCCTGATTATTCAGTATTCGTTGATCAGCCGCGGGCCATCAATGTTTGGAATATCTATCGAAGCAGATGGGTCTCCTCATATTGGCAGAAAGAAGGCATCCGACTCGTGCCTTCCGCCAGTTGGGGGAATGTCGATTCTTTCGGCTATTGCTTCGATGGCCTGCCGGAAAATAGCACAATAGCCATTGGCCATGTCGCAATAGGCAGAGACCAGGATGCCAGGACTTTGTTTAGACTTGGAGTACAAACTTTAATCGAGCGGAAACATCCGACCCGCCTAGTCGTTTACGGTGCTCCTCTTGACTTTGATCCGGGAGTCGAGGTTGTTTTCTATGAAGGTTTCCTTCAAAAACTCAGAAGAAAATGCGGAAAATAGATTTAAACAATGAGTATTTCCCTGTCGAGGACAGAGATCTCTATGAGAAGATGCAGGGACACTTTATCTCCGAAGAAGAACAGACTTTCTTCGACAAGATGGTCTGCAAAGAATTATATGAGTGCCCTATGTCGACATTTGACGTTATCATGCATGAGAAAGACAATGAAGATCACTTATATCTCCAAAAAGAATACAACAGTGAATATGCAGTTGGACGTTTTTTCGAAAACGGGAAGCGCATTACCCTGGACGAGCATCCGCTTTGCCTCGCCGAACTCGTTGAGACAGACTTGTTCCCTCTTCTGCAAAGACACATCACAGTGTTTGAATGGCTACGGGCGCGAAACTATAAAGGCGTCAACTATAATTATCCTTGGGAGGACTGAGCTATGGGAGGACAACATTCTTATTTGCCTTCCGGAGGGTTCAAGGAGTATCTTTACCACCAGATAGGAGAGACGATTACCGCCAATGGAATTTCAGGGAAAGTTATAGCAAAAAGTGGAGGTACGCCCGGTCATGACGGTCTTCCGCAGTATTCGAACACTTCCAAAATCTATTTTAAGCCGGATGAGAACGGTAAAATCGAGCAAGCCAGAGTATATGATGGCAGAAGATGTGTTTTGGATATCGACTGGGGGCACAATCATCACGAATTTAAAAAAGGTATTGTGCATGTGCATGAGTACATAATCGGCAAAGATTCAAAACTGCATCGTGACGGGAAGCATGTGCGGTATCTGGATAATGACGAGATGAAGAAATACGGAGAATTGCTCAGAAAAGCCTATCTGGGAATCAGGTTCCGTTGATGTCTGGTGTATTTCTTTTCACACAAAAGTACCCTTGATTCTGGCTTTCTACAAATATTCATGCCAACGTTTTTTAAGGTGAGCCATTAAATTTCGTTGGATTATCCGTATATTTGCCGTTCCAATTCAAATTATGCGATTTATGGGCAAAAAAACTGTTTTGGTTTCGGGAGGCGCCGGATTCATCGGCAGCCACGTGACCGTGGAACTGATCAATGCGGGCTACGATGTCGTTGTTGCCGACAATATGTCAAACTGCGACCTGACCTGCTTCGAGGGTGTGAAGAAAATCACCGGACGCGATGACATCCCTTTTGAGAAGATTGACTGCTGCGACAGCAAGGCGGTCAACGGACTTTTCGACCGCTACAAGATTGATGCTGTGATACATTTCGCGGCTTTCAAGGCGGTGGGAGAATCCGTCGCGGAGCCGATCAAATACTACCGCAACAACCTCGACTCTTTCCTGAACATTCTTGACGCATCCGTCATTCACGGAGGATGCAATGTGCTATTCTCCTCATCGGCCACCGTCTATGGGGAAGCGGACAAACTCCCTGTTACAGAGGAAACTCCGCGCCAGAGTGCGACTTCGCCATACGGAAACACCAAACAGATCTGCGAGGACATTCTCCGCGATGTGGTGAAGGCCTCGGCGGCTTACGGCGACAAGGTCGAGCCGGGCAAATCAGGGAAAGGTCCTGTCAAGGGAATAGCCCTTCGCTACTTCAACCCTATCGGAGCGCATCCTTCCGCCCTCATCGGCGAACTTCCGCGCGGAGTGCCCAACAACCTCGTTCCGTTCATAACCCAGACCGCCGTCGGCAAGAGAGAGTGCCTGAGCATCTTCGGCAATGACTATCCTACTCCTGACGGCACCTGCCTGAGGGACTATATCGACATCGTGGACCTCGCCAAGGCTCACGTTGCCGCAGTGTCGAGAATGCTTGGCGAAAAGATGAAGAAGGACTATGAAATCTTCAACATCGGCACAGGCCGTCCGGTTTCCGTTCTGGAACTTGTCAATGCCTTTGAGAAGGTTAACGGACTGAAACTCAACTACAAGTTTGCGCCTCGCCGCGCCGGTGACACTGTCGCCATCTGGGCCGACACGAAACTTGCAAACGAGGAACTTGGCTGGAAGGCCGAGCGTACGGTGGAGGAGACCCTCGCCGCTGCCTGGGCCTGGGAATGCC
>CAVEHG010000129.1:0-571 GCA_963615405.1 bacterium
ATAGGAACGGGAAAGGATCTGTCTGAATATGAGGAGATTCCGTGGCATCTGATGGACATTGTGGATGCCGGGGCGAAATACAATATATATGAATACCAGCGGGATTTCGAGACAGCGTTCCGCGACATCCGCGAGAGGGGAGGGGTGCCGATTCTGTGCGGCGGAAGCGGGCTCTACATAGAGGCGGCGACCTGCGGATATTCCCTGCCGGACGTGCCTGAAAATCCGGAGTTCCGGGCCTGGGCTGAAGGGCAGACGACGGAGGCTCTTGTTGAAAGGCTCGCTTCTCTCAAATCCCTGCACAATTCCACTGACTACGACACCCGCAAACGCCTGATTCGCGCTCTTGAAATTGCGGAATATGAGACGGCTCATCCCGTGAACAGAACTGCATATCTCCCGAAGTCAGCCTATTACATAGGCACTCTCGTCTCCCGTGAGCAGAGAAACGCCCGGATTGACGCCCGGCTGGATGCGCGTCTCCGGGAGGGTATGGTGGAGGAAGTCCGTTCGCTGCTGGATACTCCGATTCCTGCGGAGGATCTGATTTATTACGGACTCGAGTACAAGT
>CAVEHG010000129.1:581-4319 GCA_963615405.1 bacterium
AGTACAAGTTTGTCACCTTATATATAAAAGGAGATCTCACCTTTGACCAGATGAGATCCCGTCTTGCCATCGCCATCCACCAGTTCGCCAAACGCCAGATGACCTGGTTCCGCGGTATGGAACGTCGCGGCATCCGGATTCACTGGGTGGCGGCCGAAAGGTTGTGAATCGCTGTCAGATTCATTGCGTACAGCTGGGCGGAGCCGGATGTGCCGGCGCTCTACCCGCTTACACTTCGCTTGCGAACTTTTCCCGTCCGATCAGACATGCTCCGATTACTCCGAGCCTGTCCGGGTCTTCGGATGTGAGGATGCTCACATTCCTGTATATGACCCGGAGAGAATACTTTCTGATTCCCGATTTGACCGATTCGACGAAATAGGTCTTTTCCTTGCTCAGGCTTCCGCTCAGGATAATCGCCTCCGGGTTGAAAATGTTTATCAGATTGGCCAGCTCCCTCCCGAGTTTCCCTCCCATACTCTCGATGACGTCGATGGCAAGGGGATCCTCCCTGTTTACCGCATTCACCAGATCGTCCGGAGTGATTTCCTGACGGGAGCGGACCTTCTCGCCGAGTATGGATGTTTCTCCGCCGAGGATTCTCGCGCTCAGAATCCTGTTTGCAGCGACGCCGGATATCTCTGTTTCGAGACAGCCCTTCTTCCCGCAGTGACAGATTATCTCGTTGTTGAAGATGTTGGTGTGTCCCAATTCTCCTGCATATCCGTTTGTGCCCCCGAAAATTTTCCCGTTGATTACTATGCCCAGACCGATTCCCGAACTGATGTTGACCAGCAGAAAGTTGGAGAAATTTTTCCCGCTGAAACGGAGCAGTTCTCCGACAGTCATCGCTCTCGTGTCGTTTTCGATTATTGCCGGAAGACCGATCTCATCGGTAAGAATTTCGGCGAGAGGGGTGTCGTCCCCCTCGAAACAGAAAATGCTGTGGCTGATTCCCCGTCTTGAGTCAACCCTTCCGGATACATTGAAATTAACGCTGGCGATCCGTCCTCTGTCTATTCCCGATTCGTTGATATAGTCCCGTACTGCGGAGGTCATTTTTCTGAAATAGGGGGGGGTATTTTCAAATGTAAAATCCTGTATAGCAGTGTTATATACAATGTTTCCCAGAAGGTCCATCGTGGCTATGACAAGGGAAAAACGCCTGATGTCGACGCCGATGAAATATTTCGCGTCGGCTTTTGCCGTGTAGATTGCCGGCTTCTTTCCCCTTGTGTCGCTCTTTTTCCCGCAGCACGCCACGATTCCCTCGTCAATCAGTTCATTGATGTATTTGGTCGTAGTCGGGATGCTGTAGCCGCAACGCTCCGAAATGGAGGAAATCATCTGCTTCCCCTCCCGGATAAGGCACATCAGTATGTCTTTCTTCGCTTCCATATTATGTCGTGTTCCCTGTTTATCGGAAATTCTAAAACAGTACGGGCGTAAAGTTAGGATTTTTATGAATTGTTTTTCAAATGAAGCCGAGAATATTTTGAAATAAATAAATGCTTTAATAAAAAGTCGCAAAAAAAACAGCCTATATATTAAAATGATTTAAAGTAAAGTAAGGCTTGTTTTTGGTCTATTTTTCTGATTGATATTGCGATACTTGGTGATATATAAATAAAATCCCTTTCTCTTTTTGCCTTGCGGTTTTTTGAAAATAACTTGCGCAAGATTTCGCTTGAGACATCAGCCCGATTCCCCTCTGCAGACTGGGTGAAAATGTGGCGGGCCGCATAAAAGTGACGCAATAGTGACACGATAAGTGTGACGCAAATATATAAACAATAACCTGAATTTGAAATGGGAAAAATTCGAACAATTTTCATCTGCATTTTTTCTCTGTTGATTCTGTTGCCTGTCGCATCTCCTCTCGGTTCGGGATGGTCAGCGGCTGCATCCCCGTCTTTTGAGGCGAAGGGAGACAAGGAGATCAAGGGAGTGATCAAGGATGACAAGGGAGAAGCCGTGATTGGGGCTTCCGTCATCCAGAGCGGAACAACGAACGGTGTCGTTACTGACATTGACGGCAAGTTCACCATCTGGGTCAGCGAAGGGACTCTTCTGGAAATCTCGTGTCTGGGCTACACTGATTCAACTCTCAAGGTTGACAGCAGAGACTGGTACGAAATCCGCCTTTCCGAATCATCGGAATTCCTTGAAGAGGTGGTCGTCGTGGGTATGAACAACCGCCAGACACGCCGGTCCATCACCGGTGCGGTCTCCACAATCCAGACCAAAGACCTTGTGCAGTCTCCTGTGGCAAACATTTCCAACGCCCTCGCCGGAAAACTTCCGGGTCTTATCACCGTCCAGTCTTCCGGAGAACCGGGAGCGGACGCGTCTTCGCTCTATGTCCGCGGTCTTGGAACCTATGGATCCAGCTCTCCGCTTGTGGTAATCGACGGTCTCCCGCGCAACAAGGCTGACTTCGATATGCTTGACCCTAACGAGATTGAATCCATCACCATCCTCAAGGATGCTTCGTCATCATCCCTCTACGGTATTCAGGGCGCGAACGGCGTTGTCGTTGTCAGCACCCGCCGGGGCGGCGGAAACGAGGCTCCGAAAATCTCCTTCACCGTCCAGCAGGCTCTTCAGCAGCCGATCAGGCTTCCTGAAACGATGTCCTCCTACGAGCAGGCTCTCTACAACCGTGCTGTCGACTACAACGACGGACAGCCGATGCGCTACTCTGACGAGGTTCTCGAGATAATCAAGAACGGCACCGACCCTTACCAGTATCCGAACACCGACTGGTTTGATGTCGTTCTCAAGAAATACTCCTGGCAGCAGCAGTACAACATCAACATCTCCGGAACCGTCGGAAAGAACAACCGTGTGAATTACTTCATTTCCGGAAGTTATATGAATCAGGGTACTCTCCTGAACCACAATCAGGAGTTCGAGGCGAATTTCGGAGTGAAATCCAAGTATGACAGATGGAATTTCCGTTCCAATGTCGACGTTCAGGCCACAAAACGTCTGAACATACGAATCGATATGGCAGGAAGGCTTGAAACGCGCATCGGCCCGAGCGAGAGTTTCTCATATGTATTCTCCGAGATTACGACACGTGCGCCGTCTTCCCAGTCCATCTATAACCCTGACGGCACTCTCGCTGCAGGTTCTGCGCTTGAAATACCGTACCACAACAACCCTTACGGACTTATCACCCGCAGCGGATACTACAACAACGGCTCTAATGTGATGTACGGTACAATTTCCGCGAAATACGATTTTGACTTCATCACTCAGGGACTCAGCGCCCAGGCATACTTCAGCTTCGAGAACACCAACTACCTGAACCGTACCTGGAGAAAGGATTTCTATCAGAGCTGGTACAGGGGAACTGATGCGACGACTGGGGAGCCTGTCTATCAGGACTATACGACGGACGGAAGACTTCAGGCATCCACATCCTCCTATGTGGAGCGTTACACCTACTACGACTTCCGTGTCAACTACGACAGAGATTTCGGCCGTCATTCGGTGAGCGCCCAGGTTCTCGCGAACAGAACCTTGAAGAATCTCCAGAGCTCCGAGTATCTGTATGCCTATCAGGGCATAAGCGCAAGAGCTGCCTATAACTTCTCAAAACGCTATTTCGCCGAGTTCAACCTCGGTTACAACGGCTCGGAGAACTTCCCGAAGGGACGCCGTTACGGTCTCTTCCCGTCTTTCTCCGCAGGTTGGGTAATCAGTGACGAACCTTGGCTCAAAGCTCCGGAC
>CAVEHG010000130.1:0-4316 GCA_963615405.1 bacterium
CCATAATGGTGTTCGCGTCGAAGTCCGGGTAGTTGTTGATGGAGAGGTTCATCAGCGAGAAGATTCCGAATATGGCGAACGCCGTGAACACGAGGGCCGTCGTCACCGGATTGTCAACCGCTTTACGATATATGCTCATAATTATATATGTCTATACCTGTTTTTATTTTACTGTATATCTGCGTGCACGCGAAAACGAAGGCGCGCAACACGCTGATGGTCACGGCCTATTCGGCGACCGTGACTTTGATGCCGTCCTTCAGACGGACCTGGCCTTCGGTGACCACGCGCGCGCCGTCCCCGACTCCGGAGAGAATCTCATACATCGAGTCGATGCGGCGGCCGAGCTTCACGTTCTGATAGGTGACGGTGCCGTCGGAATTGAGGATATAGACGAAACGCTCCCCCGAACCGGTCTGCTTGACTATCGCCGAATCCGGGACGACCACGCTATGGTTCACTCCGAACTGTACGGTCACGCGGGCATACATTCCAGGGCGGAGAACCCTGTCATTGTTCGGAACGGCAATCTCGACATTGAACGTGTGGGTGGACTCGTTGATTGTCGGATAGATGCGGCTGATCTTGCCGACGAAGACCTGACCCGGAAAAGCGTCCACGGTGATGTTCACCTCGTTGCCTTTCTTCACTTTGGAATAGTCGCTCTCGGAGATGCCCACGAGAAGCTTGACCGGAACAATCTGCTCCACGGTGTAGATCGGCTGTCCCATTGAGAACATATCGCCTTTGTCATAGTTCCTTGCCGTCACGACGCCGTTGATCGGGGAACGGAGAATGGTGTTCTGAAGGAGGTTGTCGTAGGTGGTCTTGCTGACTTTGTAGCTGAGTTCCATCGCGTCGAGGTCTGACTTTGAAAGTCCGCCCGCGTCATAGAGCCCCTTGAGACGGTTGTATTCTGTCTCGTTGTTTTTCATCTGGAGTTCGGCCTGCTGGAGCTGGAGACGGTCCATCTCCGCGAGAACCTGACCGGCCCTCACGAAATCGCCGACTTCTACATTTATCCTGCTGATTCTCATCGAAGTCTGCGGAGCGATGTTGTTCTTCGCATAAGGCTCGACGGATGAGGTGTAAACCGAAGTCTGAGGGACATCCTGTTTCCCTGCGGTCACCACCGTCACGAGCGGAGCCACCTCTTCTTCCTGTTCCTCTGCAGCTGCGGCCTGATCCGACGTTTTCCCGTTACCGCAGGATACGGCCGCCATCACGGCTGCCGCGAATGCTAAATTTCTTGCTATCTTGTTCATATCTCTTGTGTTTTCTAAACCTGTTTTCCCGGCATATCCCGGCTATTCCGTAAAGTCCTGGCCGAGAGTCTGTTCGAGCTGGGCCTTGGCGACGATGAAGTTATAGACCGCCTGCGATTCGGCGAGACGGGCCTGGGTGAGGGCGAGCTGCGCGTCGTTCAGGTCGGTGAGAGTCGCGCGGCCGACCTCGTAGGATTTCTCCGCGATGCTGTAGGCCTTCTCTGCCGAAGCGACGGCATCCCTTGCGGCGTCATAGCTCTTGACATTGGTCTCCATCGTGTTGAGCGACTGGCGGATGGATATCTTCAGGTTCCGTTCGGTCGAGGTCATCTGAAGCTTCATCTGCTCGTAGCTGTTGCGTGCCTGACGGACCTGGTTGAGACGCTTTCCGCCAGAGAAAATGGGGATGGAGAGACTCACTCCCACATAGGAGTACGGCGTCCATTTGTATTCGTTGAACTTGAAGTCGTTGGTCATCGCGTTGTAGCTGTAGTTGAACGCGAGGGCGAGGGTCGGGATGTAGGCGTACTGCTGCGTCTTGATGCTCTGCGCGAGTTCATTCGCCTGAATCTCAAGCTGTTTCATCGTGGAGTTGCGGTCAAGGGATATGCTGTCGGACGCGGTGACATCGGAAGTCATATGCTCGGCATAATCCTCAATCGCCCCTTCCACGTCGATGTTCATCTCAAGGTCGATTCCCATAACCGCCTTGAGCTGCCACAGGGCGAGGATTATCGAACTTTCGGCGTTGTAGACATTTGGGATGGCGTTGGCGAGGGTGGTTTTTGCTCGCGCCATATCGAGATCGGAGGCTTTCTGAACCTTGTATTTCTTCTCAGTTTCGGAGAAATTGGTCAGGGCGTTCTCATATACCTCTTTATATACGTTGAAGGCTTCTTTGGAGAGGAGGACGGCGTAGTAGGCGTTCTTCACCTGGGAAACCATATCCAGACGCGATGCGCGGGCCTTCTCAACGGCGAGTTCCACGTCCATTCCGGAGATTCCGATGCTTTTCCAGAGCTGGGCGTTCACAAGCGGCATCGAAGCGGAGATTCCTGCGCTCCAGGTGTTCCAGCGGCCGACTTCAAGACCGCCGCCTGAATTGGATTTGCTTGAAGAACTGCCGGAAGACGATGAACTGCCGCTCCCGGAACCTGATGCACCGGACCCGTCACCGCCTGCGGAAGATCCGTCTCCGGCACTTGAGCCGCCGCCGAGGCTGCTCATGTCGAAGTCCATATACATCACCTGTTTCTTGATGGTTCTCTGATAGGAACCGCTTGCGTCAATCTGCGGAAAGAGCGCGGCATAGGTGCCTTTTTTGGCATATTTCGTCCGCTCGATTTCCTTGTCCGCCACTTTTACCGCGATGTTCTCGCTCAGCGCAATCTTCAACGCCTGTTCCAGCGATATCACCACCGGAGTCTCCGCCGAGTCAGCCTCTTCCAGAATGAGCTGCACCTCGGTCTTGGGGGTCTCACTGTCCGCCTTTCCGTCCCTGTACTGGGCGAAACCCTCCTCCGGGAGAAGAATAAGCGGCATTGAGATGAGACCTAAGACAAAAAACTTCTTCATTTACTGTATATTTTACACTACTAATCGACAAAAACGCGACCAAACCGCAGGGGCGCAGGCGCGAAAACATCGCATAAACCCATATGAATCAACGGTTTGTTACAATTTGTGCCCAAATATGTACAAAAGGGACATTCTGTATTCAACAACTATGCCGCGCAGAATACAAAAAAGATCAGGCGAGAATCTGATTTCAGGCAAGAGGTTTTGCGTAGTGAGTAGGCTGGGATTTCGGCTTCTCCTGATGGACGGCGCGGGCAGGGACCTTGCGGACGGCGGCATAGACGAGAAAACCGACTCCGAGGAGGATGAACGGTATGCTGAGCCACTGTCCCATATCGAGGAGCATATTCTGCTCGAACTCGACCTGCGGATTCTTGATGAATTCGATGAGGAAACGGGAGCCGAAGCAGCCGATGAGGAACCAGCCGATGAAAAAGCCGCGGTGAACCTTGTCGAGCTTTTTTTCATAGACAAGCACGAGAATGACTCCCAGGATGAGGTAGCAGAGAGCCTCGTAGAGCTGGGTCGGGTGGCAGGCAAGGCCTTCCGGATGCCCGGCGCTCGGTCCGTAGAGCTGCACCCACTCGTAGGAGCGCGGGAAGCGGAATCCCCACGGCAGGTCGGTCGGGCCGCCGAAAATCTCGGAGTTGAAGAGGTTTCCAAGACGGATCAGCGCGCCGGCAAAGCACACCGTGATGGCGAGCCGGTCCATAATCCAGACAAAGTCGAAATCGTGCTTCCGGCCGAACTTGCGGGAAAACCATATCATTGCGATAATCAGAGCAATCGCCCCGCCGTGACTGGCAAGACCGCCTTTCCACGGCATAAAAATCTCCGCGAAACCGGACCAGGAGCCGAAGTAGTAGTCGGGCTGATAGAAGATGCAGTGGCCGAGACGCGCCCCGACGATCGTCGCAATCAACAGAGTGTAAAGCAGATAGTCGAGAAGCGGACTGACTTTTATCCCCTCATTGTTGAAGAAATGGCGGAATATGTACCAGCCGATGATGAATCCTGAAACGAAAAGCAGCGAATAATACCGGATTGAGAGTCCTCCGATATGGAATATCTCCGGATCGACGTTCCAGGTTACCGCCAATATGTCTAACATAATGTCACAAATTTGAAGTGATTTTTCAGCCCGCCCGGGGTTTCGTCCGTCAGGAGTAATGCCCGTCCGGGATACTGTGTTACTGTCCGTCGTTACTGTCCGTCCGGGCAAAGCCGGGCAAAGTTAAGATAAATTCGGGACTTTTGAGCAATTCCCAAGTAATTTGAGACATCGCCAGGCAAGCATTAGATAAGCATCTCAAGTTTCGCTGCGAAACTTGACAAGGGCTTCTGCCCGCCGGCCGTGAGGCCGAAAAAAATCCCAGGCGCTCAAGCGCCGTGCGGAGAACAGCGAAGCGAAGGCTTTGTGTGATAGTGCGCACGGAGCACGATTTCCCCTTTTAGGGGACGGAAGGGGTAAAA
>CAVEHG010000131.1:0-4303 GCA_963615405.1 bacterium
AAATATGAAAAATACGGTGAACGGAACGGCCGGGAATACGGAGAAAGGC
This sequence comes from bacterium, assembly GCA_963615405.1. GTDB lineage: Bacteria > Bacteroidota > Bacteroidia > Bacteroidales > UBA932 > Cryptobacteroides. The sequence continues at coordinate 50 of CAVEHG010000131.1, forward strand.
GAACGAAGGAAAAAGAAGGGGTGGAAAATCGCCCTGAAGGTCTGTGCGTGGGTTCTGGGGATATGGCTCGGAGTGCTCGCGGTGCTCCAGATCGTGCTGTCGCCCTCTGTGATGACCGGAATCGTTGAAAAATATGCGAATGAATATGTCAGCGCAGACCTGGGGTTCAAGGATATCGGTATATCAATGTTCCGGGCGTTTCCGAATGTCGAACTGAGGATGAACAGGTGCACGGTGACATATCCGCACGGAAAATTCGACTCCCTCATAACCCGGAATATGCCGGTTCAGTTTATGGGGCGCGGAAAGGCTGACAGCCTGAACGGGGCATTCGCCTGCGACACGCTCGCGGTGTTCGACAGGCTCGACGTGAAGGTCAATCCGTTCGGGCTGCTGCTCTGGAGGGTGGACATACCGCTGGTGGAACTGGTGAAACCGAGGATTTTCGCGCATACGTTCAGCGACGGTTCGTCGAACTGGGACATAATGGCGGGCGAAGACGGGGAGGAGGAAACCGTGGAAGAGGAAGAGGACGGGGATTTCAGGCTGCCGAGAATCGCCTTCGGGAAGGTGAGGATGAGCGAAAAGCCAACTGTGGTGTATTCGGATGCCGTCGACACCCTCAGCGCCCTCATCACGCTGAAAGATATGTCTTTTGCGGGGAGGCTGCGTTCCGATTTCAGAAAAACCGGAAAGATTGAACTTAAGCTGGACAGCCTTTTCGCCGCCGGAAGAATGGGGCGGGACACCGTGCTCGCCGGAGTTGACAGGCTGCGCATAGAGGGACATAACGGGCATCACGTGAATCTTGAGCTCGATTCGAAGGCTTTTCTCGGGACCAGGGACTTCGGCAGGATTGAGGTTCCGGTGAGTCTTCGGGGACATCTGGACCTTGTCAGGGACACAGTTCCGTCATTTGACTTCAAACATCTGGACGGTTCGGTGGCCTACATTCCGTTTAAACTTTCAGGACAGGTGAAGATGCCGCAGGACAGCCTCTATGTGAAGGCGGATATGAACGTCGAGGAGGTGGATGTCGCAAAACTGGTCGAGAAATACGGAAAAATCGTGAGCGCGGACGCGAAACTGGTCCGGACTGACGCGAAGCTTTCCGCGAAACTGGGGGCTGAAGGGTACTATGTCTATGCGGACTCCCGGATGCCGAAGATTTCCGGGGAATTCTCGATCCCGAAAGCTGGCGTAAGTCTTGAAGGCACAGGGATTTCCGGACAGATTGAGCTTGCCGGCGACATTTCCACCGACGAAAAGGACAGGTGGTGCCTCAATCTTTCGGACATCTGCCTCTATGCGCTCGGAACCACACATCTCGACGGTTCGCTCGGCGTAATCGACATCCTCGGGAACGACATCCTGCTGAAGCCGGACGTGGTCTTCAGCTCAAGGCTCGACGAGATTGCGGCTGTGCTTCCGGACAGTCTCGGGATGAGCGCATCGGGAATGCTTGACGGAAAGGTCAAGGGAAGCGTGAGGATGTCGCAGCTGGATCTCTACAGACTTCCGGAGGCGAGTCTCGATGTGGATCTGGCTGCACAGAATCTCAGGTTCAGCTCCCCTGCCGACAGCGTGGACCTCTATCTCGACTCCCTTGACTTCTGCCTCGTCACAAGACGCGCGAAAGCGGACGAAGGGCTGACACGGAAGTCGCGTGTGCTGGAACTGAACGCGGAAATCGACACGGTAAGCGCCGCCTACGGACGGGAAATCGGCTTCCAGGGACGCGGGATGAAGCTTTCGATGACCAACGATGCGGGAATCCTCAACAGGACGGACTCCACAGTGTTCTACCCGATGAAAGGAGTGTTCAGCGGAAAGAAGCTGAAGCTCAGGGACGGGGCGGAGACTTCCTTCGGACTCCGCGACACCGAGAACAGTTTCAGAATCACCCACGAGGGCAAGGGAAAATCCAAAATTCCGGTGCTTTCATTCAGCAGCGACAACAGACGGATGTCGGCGAAGAGCACGGACGGAAGAGTTTTCGCGTCGGATGTGAAGATCAACGCGACGGCACGGATGAGGACTCTGGAGCGTGCCGCACGGAAGGAAAGGCGGCTGGATTCGCTTGCAAAGGTCTATCCTGACGTACCGAGAGATTCGCTCCTGAGCGTGGCGCGGAGGGAGAGGATGGCCGCGATGGCTGCCGGAGGCCTGCCGGAGTGGCTCTCGGAGAAGGATTTCCTCAAACAGGACATAGACTTCAGTCTCGATGAGACGTTCAAGAAATATTTCAGGGAGTGGGGAATCAGCGGAGACCTGTCGCTCGGGAAGGCGCGGATTGTGACGGCGCTGCTTCCGCTCAGGAACACGGTTTCGGACGCGAGTCTCAATTTCACGAACAACGACATCAACCTGAACAGCTTTAAAGTCCAGTCCGGCGAGTCGGTGCTGAACCTGGACGGAAACGTGACAGGGATAAAGCGGGCGCTGCTCGGACACGGTCCGGTACAGATGAAGCTCAATCTGAAGGCGGACAGGCTTGACTGCAACGAACTTCTCGCGGCATACGCGGCCGGGCAGAAAGTGGCCGGCACCGTGGATGCGACATCGGAAGCGAGTGACAGCGAGTACCTTGAGTCGGCGGAAGCCCAGATGCTGATCGAGGAGGCCGACAGCAGCTCCAGCAGTCTTCTGGTGGTGCCGGCAAATGTCATTGCGGACATCATTGTGGAAGGCTACGACATCTCCTGGTCGACAATGAACATCGACTGGCTGAACTGCAATGTCAGGATGAAGGAGCGCTGCGTGCAGATTTACAATACGATGGCGGCAGCCAATATGGGAAATGTCTTCTTCGAAGGGTTCTATGCGACACGGAGCAAGACCAACATCAAGGCGGGATTCAACCTCAGTCTGATCGATCTCACGGCGGGGGAAGTTTTCGGAATGGTGCCGCAGGTTCAGGAAATTGTGCCTATGCTCAGCTCATTCGACGGGCTTCTGAACTGTGAGATTGCCGGAACTGCCGCTCTCGACACGAATATGAACTTCATTATGCCGACGGTGAACGGAGTGATGCGCATCGGAGGCAAGGACCTCACGCTGGCCCAGGACAAGGATCTCCGCAAGATCACGAAGCTGCTGAAGTTCAAGAACAACGGAGATCTGAAGATCAACTCGATGTCCGTGGAGGGCAAGATTGCGGACAACGAACTTGAAGTTTTCCCGTTCCTGGTGGATGTTGACAGATATGAGCTTGCGCTGAGCGGCCTGCAGAACCTCGACATGTCGTTCCGCTACCACATTTCCGTCATCCAGTCCCCTCTCGTGTTCAAGTTCGGCGTGGATCTGTACGGCAAGGATTTCGACAATCTCAAATTCCGCCTCGGTAAGGCCAAGTACCGGAATGCCAAGGACATACCTGTCTTCTCGAAGACCATCGACGAATCCAAGATGAATCTGTCGAAGTCCATCCGAAACATCTTCGACACCGGTGTGGAGCAGGCCATAGCCAAGAACGAGGCTCAGGAAGCCATCCGCCGCCAGAAGGAGGAGACCGGATATGTTTCTGCTGTTGATGAGGCGATAGTTCCGCTCACTGACGCGGAAAAGCAGGAACTTGACTCCGAAGCCGGCGCTTCGGTCCCCGAACAGTAAAGGGTTGAAATTTCAAAAAACTTGTTAACTTTGCATCCGCTTTCAGCCGGAGCGTTAGCCTCCGGAGGAAAGGAGCGCTGCGGGCGTGTTGTAATTGGTAGCCAAGCCAGACTTAGGATCTGGTGCCGTGAGGCGTATGGGTTCGAGTCCCTTCGCCCGCACGAAGATAAAAACCAAAGGGGCGAAGGGCCTCGAAGGCTCCTTAACCCTCTGTCTCTGGCGAGACATCTCCCTGTCAGGGAGAACGAGAACTGCTCCGCAGTTCGGTCGCCCGCACGAAGATAAAAACCAAAGGGGCGAAGGGCCTCGAAGGCTCCTTAACCCTCTGTCTCTGGCGAGACATCTCCCTGTCAGGGAGAACGAGAACTGCTCCGCAGTTCGGTCGCCCGCACGAAGATAAAAACCAAAGGGGCGAAGGGCCTCGAAGGCTCCTTAACCCTCTGTCTCTGGCGAGACATCTCCCTGTCAGGGAGAACGAGAACTGCTCCGCAGTTCGGTCGCCCGCACGAAAAAAGAGGAGTTTCGACTCCTCTTTTTTCGTGCAGCGATCGATGTGTATAAACAAAAAGGAGATAACTTTTATTATCAGTTATCTCCTTGTCGGGATGATGCGACTCGAACGCACGACCCCTACGTCCCGAA
>CAVEHG010000132.1:0-4259 GCA_963615405.1 bacterium
GCTCTTTCGGTGGGGCTCAAGTGAGCCGCACGTTCTACGCCCGCGGTCAAACCGGTCAGCAGCTTCTTCTCGGAGCATACGCCGCACTCAACCGCCAGATTGCGGCAGGTACGGTGAAGTCTTATCCGCGTCACGAGATGCTGGATGTAGTTCTTATTAACGGTGAGGCCAAGGGTATAATCGCCCGTAATCTTGTTACCGGTGAAATCGAGCGTTTCGGCGCACACGCGGTCGTTCTTGCATCAGGCGGATACGGAAACACTTATTTCCTTTCAACCAATGCGATGAACTCCAACGGTTCTGCTGCCTGGCAGTGCTACAAGAAGGGCGCGTTCTTCGCAAACCCTTGTTTCGCGCAGATTCACCCGACCTGTATTCCGGTTCACGGCGAGCAGCAGTCAAAGCTGACTCTTATGTCTGAGTCACTCCGTAACGACGGACGAATCTGGGTTCCAAAAAAGCTTGAGGATGTAGCGAAACTCCGCAAACACGAAATCAAACCTTCAGACATTTCTGAAGAGGACAGGGACTACTATCTCGAGCGCCGTTATCCTGCCTTCGGAAACCTTGTTCCGCGTGACGTGGCTTCCCGTGCGGCAAAGGAGCGTTGCGATGCCGGCTACGGCGTGAACGAGACTGGTCTTGCCGTATTCCTTGATTTCAAGACTGCAATCGAGCGTCTCGGCAAAGATGTAATCAAGGCACGCTACGGCAACCTTTTCCAGATGTATGAGAAAATTACCGCATCCGATCCTTACAAGGAACCGATGATGATTTATCCGGCAATTCACTACACTATGGGAGGTCTTTGGGTTGACTATAATCTTCAGACAACCATTCCTGGACTTTATGCGATCGGTGAGGCGAACTTCTCCGACCACGGTGGAAACCGTCTCGGCGCTTCTGCCCTTATGCAGGGTCTTGCAGACGGATATTTCATCCTTCCTTACACCATCGGAGACTACCTTGCCTCCAAATTCAAGGAGCCTAAGACCGACATCGGCGCGCCTGAATTCGATGAGGCTGAGAAGAAAGTCCGTGCAAAGATTGAAAAACTCCTTTCAATCAAAGGTACTGAATCCGTCGATACCATCCACAAGAAACTCGGCCACATTATGTGGGAGCACGTTGGAATGGCGCGTAGCGAGGCAGGCCTGAAAGAGGGTATAGAGATGATCCGCGCTCTCAAAAAGGAGTTCTGGAGCAATGTTTATGTTGCAGGTGTTCAGGGTACATTCAACCAGGAGCTTGAGAAGGCTGTACGTCTTGCCGATTTCCTTGAGATAGGTGAACTTATGGCTATCGATGCGCTTCATCGTTGCGAGTCCTGCGGCGGTCACTTCCGCGTGGAGATGCAGACCGAGGACGGCGAGACCAGGCGTGACGACGAAAACTATATGTATGTCGCAGCCTGGGAGTACAAGGGAGATGGCGCTGAGCCTGAACTTCACAAGGAGCCTCTCAACTACGAGAACATCCATATTGCAACACGTAACTACAAAGACTAGCGATAAGCTACTTAATATCAGAAAATTATGGATTTGACTTTGAAAGTGTGGCGTCAGAAAAACGCCAAAGAGAAAGGGCATTTCGAGACCTATAAGGTCAAAGGCATATCGCCTGACAGCTCTTTCCTTGAAATGCTTGACATCCTCAACGAGCAGCTTATCACGGAGGGTATGGATCCTGTCGCTGTCGAGAAGGGATGCAAGTCTTCAGGTCCGGTTTCCTTTGACCACGACTGCCGTGAGGGAATCTGCGGTGCCTGCTCACTTTATATAAACGGACGCGCACACGGACCTGACGACGAGGTTACCACCTGCCAGCTCCATATGCGCAAGTTCAAGGACGGTGACACTATCACCATCGAGCCATGGAGAAGCAAAGGTTTCCCTGTAATCAAGGACCTTGTTGTTGACCGTCAGGCATTTGACAAGATTCTTCAGGCCGGTGGATATGTTTCAGTTGGAACTGGCGGAGTGCCTGACGCCAACGCGATTCCTATCCCGAAGGAGAAGGCTGACGAAAGTATGGACGGCGCTGCCTGCATCGGCTGCGGTGCTTGTGTGGCAACCTGCAAGAACGGTTCTGCAATGCTTTTCGTGGCTGCACGCGTTAGTTCGCTCGCTCTCCTTCCTCAGGGTAAGGTTGAGGCTGCCAAACGCGCCAAGGCTATGGTTGCCAAGATGGACGAGCTCGGATTCGGTGCCTGCACCAACACCCGCGCCTGTGAGATGGAGTGCCCTAAGCACATCACCGTTTCTCACATCGCCCGTCTCAACCGCGAGTTTTTGTGTGCCAAACTTTGTGATTAATACAAAAAATTGTTGAAAGGATAACGCCCGGCGTGAATTTCAGCAACCATCTTATAAAGATCGGAACGGAGTTTTTCCATTCCGATCTTTTGTTTTGCCGAAATGAATATGCACGGTGTGTTTTCCTTCGCTATCCAGGAATTCTTATATTCCTCAAGGGTGTAGTTCTCCGGTTTCTTCGGTTCAAGGGAAAACTCGTCATATTCCTCGTGCCTGTATGCGTCTATTTTATTAAAAACCACGAATATAGGCTTATTTATAGCCCCGATGTCCCTGAGAGTTTCGTTTACCACTCTTATATGTTCCTCGTGGTTAGGATGTGAAATGTCCACAACGTGCATCAATATGTCCGCTTCACGAACCTCGTCAAGCGTGCTTTTGAATGCCTCCACGAGTTGAGTGGGAAGTTTTCTGATAAATCCCACAGTGTCGCTCAGAAGAAACGGTACATTCTCTATCACAACCTTTCTCACCGTCGTGTCGAGTGTCGCGAACAGCTTGTTCTCCGCAAATACATCGCTTTTTGCGAGGGTGTTCATCAGTGTGCTTTTTCCCACATTTGTGTATCCCACAAGGGCTATACGGACAAGCGAACCCCTGTTGCCTCGCTGGGAAGCCATCTGCTTGTCAATCTTTTTAAGCTGTTCCTTCAGCCTGGCGATCTTGTCCTGTATGATTCTTCGGTCAGTTTCAATCTGTGTTTCGCCCGGACCTCTCATTCCGATTCCTCCCTTCTGTCTCTCAAGATGTGTCCACATTCTTGTAAGTCTCGGTAGAAGATATTGATACTGAGCAAGTTCTACCTGAGTTTTTGCGTAGGCTGTCTTTGCCCTCTGGGCGAATATGTCAAGAATCAGATTTGTCCTGTCGAGAATTTTTATGTTCAGTTCGCGCTCTATGTTTCTGAGCTGGGTGGGGGAGAGTTCGTCGTCAAAAATCGCTACATCGATCTCGTTTACCTCTATAAATGTCTTGATTTCATCAAGTTTACCGCTTCTTATATAGGTTCTCGGATCTGCCTTGTCCACTTTCTGCACAAAGCGTCCCCGTCCCTCAACTCCCGCCGTTTCAGCAAGGAATTCAAGTTCGTCGAGGTATTCGTTCACCTGCGCTTCATTGTCTTCCTGTTTTATGACTCCGATGAAGACAGCCTTCTCAACATATTTTTTTATTATTACAGGTTCAGAGTTAAGCATATGTCTTAAGATAAGTTTCGCTTTTATTTTGCGCGCGAAGGTTGAGTGAAAACAAAAACGGCGACAGAATTTCTTCAATCGCCATTTTATTTTTTTATTTTGTCCGTTTGCTTATGTGGACGTTCACTATCGAAGCTGGAAGAATACAGGGAAGGTGTATGTCACAGGAACCGCACGGTCACGCTGTTTTCCCGGATTCCATTTAGGTGACATTGAAACCACTCTGACGGCCTCCTTGTCAAGTGAAGGGTCAACTCCACGGAGAACTTTCACCTTTGTGACTGTTCCGTCTTTCTCGACTGTAAACTGGAGGGTTACACGTCCCTGTACACCGTTTTCCTTTGCGATTTCCGGATATACGAGCTTTTTGTTCACCCATTTTGAGAATTCGTTTGCATCGCCTCCCATAAATGAAGGTTTTTCCTCAACGAGCTGGAACGGAATCGCTTCCTCTTCCACAACTTCTTCCTCAACGTTCTCGACATAGTCCATGATTTCCACACCGACACTGTTGTCGTCCTCAAGGGAAAGGAAGTCATTGTCTATCTTGATTTCGTCATCGACGATGTCAATCTGGTCGGAGAGAACCGGAATCTTCGGTGCCTCAGGTGGCGGCGGAGGGGTTTCCTGTGTGATAGGAATGATTTCCTCTTCCTGAACTACCTGATTGTCAGCCTCAAGTGTGCTCACATTCGTCTCTCTTGAAGTCCAGTTGAATGCAACATAGACAAACGCAAGAGCAATGACG
>CAVEHG010000133.1:0-4204 GCA_963615405.1 bacterium
TACTCACTGCGCAGCTCCAGGACTCGGAATGGTACTACGATGCCGATATGACCGCAGGCACTGCCATCGTGATGGGTACCGAATCTACGGGACTCACGCAGAATTGGCGCGACGCTGCCGACGCCCATATAAAAATTCCGATGCTCGGACGTTTGGATTCCCTGAATGTCTCTGTCAGCGCCTCCGTGCTTCTTTATGAGGCCGTGCGTCAGCGCCGTCATCTCATTTGACAAATGTCTTCCGCAGAGCCGGCCCGCAATTCTTATCCAAAATAATCTGCCAAATACGGTTATGTCAAAATACGGTCTCATTGGGTTTCCGATAGCACATTCGCTCAGTCCGCGCCTTTTCAAGGCGGCCTACGGCGGGCGTTTTCGCTACGATCTGCTTGAATTCGAGGACTTTGAGCAGGCTTTTCGCGTGTTTGTGAAATCCTGTGACGCAGTGAATGTGACGGCTCCGTTCAAGGAACTTGCGTTCGACAGGGCGAAGTTCCGCAGCCAGGATTCGCTTATCACCGGAGCGGCAAACATCCTTGTCAAGACCTCAAGGGGGCTGAGCTGTTTCAACTCGGATTTCACTTCTGTCAAAACCATACTTGAAGACTGCGCCGTGAAATTGCCGGAAGGCAGGCAGGTGAGAAAAGTCCTGGTTGTGGGCTGCGGAGGAGCAGGGAAGGCCGCTGCCGCCGCGGCTTTCACTCTCGGGCTTGACGTGACAGTGATGAACAGGAATATGTCCCGCGCCCTTGACTTTGTCCGGAATATGTCCCGGATGTCTCTAACGCAGGATTTCGGCGGAGGGCGAACCGGGCGGGGACGGACTGAACTGAAACCCGGCACTGCCTCCGTGCTCCCTCTTGACCGCTTCGGAACTGAGATCTTCAGGCACGATGTCCTGATATACACGATTCCGTCCCCGCTTGAGGTTTTCCCATTCGTCGCCGGGCCGTCAAATGCGGAACAGCTGTTTGTCACACAGGATATTTGCCGGATGGGCAGCGATCGCGGAGATATTAAAAGGAGCGGTTTAGATGCTGTGGGAGACGACAGCCTTGATGAGGTAAAGGGCAACCGTCTCCAGGTGATACTTGAGGCGAACTACCGCAACCCATCTTTAACCGCGGAGATTCTCGCCGTCCTTCCGCCGCAGGTAAGATATATCCCCGGCGAGCAATGGCTTCTCGGACAGGCACTTGCCGGCTATGGCCTGATGACCGGCGTAAATCCGAACCCCCAGGCGCTTGCAGAGGCGTTAAGTAATATTTGAATACGTCCCTACTTGTTTCTTGTCAATCGATTGCGGAATAAAATAAATTTTGAGCTTGTGCATCGGTTTTTCTCAAATTGGGGGTAACTTTGCGTTTATAAAACAGTTTCCAGTATGGCTTCTCTGAATAAAGTAATGCTTATCGGCAATGTCACCGCCGATCCGGAAATCCGCTATCTTGAAGGTGATACGGCACAGAACAGCGTGAAAGTTGCACGCTTGCGTCTTGCAACGAATGACCGCTATCGGGACAGGAAAACCGGAGAATGGAAGGAAATCAGTGAGTTCCACAATATTTCGGCGTGGCGCGGGAATGCGGATATGATTGAAAAATGGGTCCGCAAGGGCACTCCGCTCTATGTCGAGGGGCGCATCCGTACCCGCAGCTGGACGGACAGGGACAACAATTCCCACAGCGTGATTGAAATTCTCGCAGAGTCGGTTCAGCTTCTCGGCCGCAGGAGTGATGCCCCGGCGGCGCAACCTAAGGCAGTGCAGGCTCAGACAATGCAATCTGCGGCGGCGCAAGCCCCGGCTGTTCCTCTCCCGCCAGTCGCCCCCGACGACGATCTCCCTTTTTAGCGACGACGGTGAACCCGCAGCAACCTTTTGGTTGTGAGGATTTCACCGAGGAGCACAACGCAGTGTCCGCTTTGTGAGACCTCTTGGCTAAGCGCTGGGGGGAGGTTGTCTTAAAAAGATGGGATGCAAGGCTCGCGACGACGGTGAACCCGCAGCAACCTTTTGGTTGTGAGGATTTCACCGAGGAGCACAACGCAGTGTCCGCTTTGTGAGACCTCTTGGCTAAGCGCTGGGGGGAGGTTGTCTTAAAAAGATGGGATGCAAGGCTCGCGACGACGGTGAACCCGCAGCAACCTTTTGGTTGTGAGGATTTCACCGAGGAGCACAACGCAGCAGACCGCTTTTTAAGGCAACCGCCCCTATAGGGTTTGGCCACCAATAAACTCCCTCAGAATCGACGTCGGCGGAATCCCCGCAATCTCCTCCGGACTGAGCGCGACAATATAACTCAGAAACTTCAGCAGCCGCACTGCCTCGCTGTGAGCCGGCGATGTCGGGTTGATGCGCCGCAGAAGCGGCTCCACATAGTATTTCAGCGTCGGAAGTTCAAGAATCATAGCCGAATTGAACATAACATCGGCGTTCTCCTGGAACGGGAAAATGTTCCTGTTCTCGCCGCGGCGTACGCTTGGCCAGCGGAGAATCGTCTCTTCCGGAGATATGCCTCTGGTTCTGTTGTCGCGTACGATTCGGCGGAGCAGACGGCTGTCCGTGGTGGAGATGTTGTTGTTCTCGTCGAGGGATAGAGAAGTGAGAGCGGACGCATAGACACGGAAAATCCGAGAATTGTCCACACCGGGAACCATTTCCGGATTCAGCGCGTGGATTCCCTCCATAATGAGTATGTCATCCTTCTCGAGCTTCATCCAGTTGCCGTCAAAAACCCTTGCTCCGCTCTTGAAGTCGAACCTCGGGATTTCCACTTCCCGCCCATCCAACAGGCTGTTGAGCTGACTGTTGAGAAAATCGAGATCCATCGCCTGAAGTGATTCGAAGTCATAGTGCCCGTTCTCATCTCTCGGGGTGTGGTCACGGTCAACGAAATAATTGTCAAGCTCGATGACTTTAGGGTTCAGACCGAGAATCTTGCACTGCTGGGCAAGACGGAGCGATGACGAGGTTTTTCCGGAGGAAGACGGCCCTGCTATGAATACAATCTTCACATCGTTGTGGCTCTTCAGGATTGCATCGGCGATTTCTGCGTATTTCCGTTCGTGACGGGCCTCTGCGATGTTGATGATTTTCCCGGCATAACCTCCGAGTATGGCCTTGTTCAGAGTTCCTACGCTGCGGATTCCCAGCACCCGACACCATTTCTCGTGCTCATCGAGCGCTGCCGCGAGCTTGGTCTGCCTTTCCATAGGCAGGACTTTGCCCTTGTGTCCGAGACTTGGATACTGAAGGCACATCCCCCTTCCGAAAGGGCGGAGCTCAAAAGTTTTCAGATAGCCGGTTCGCGGGAGAAGCGGGCCGTAGAACGTGTCTGCCGTATCTCCGAGAAAATAGACGTTGTAGGTGTAGAGTCCAAGCGTCTTCAGCAGTTCCACTTTTTCGCTCTGCCCGTTCTTTCCGAAAATTTCCGCCGCCTCCTCTGAAACGAGCTTGGAATATCTGAACGGAATATCCTCATCCACAATCTCTTTCATCCGTGTCTTGAGAGAAAGGATTTCTTCCTGAGAGGGCGTGTACACATTGTATTTCACTCTGTCCGGGCAGTCGTGGAACTCGCAGTAGAGCCCGCTCGGAAGCGCGTATTTGATGTTCAGGAATTTGTCTGGAAAGTTGTCTCTCGCAGCTTTCTGAAGGACAAAGCAGAGCGAGCGGATGTAGGTTCTTATCCCGTTCTGATGGCCGTAGCCTATGAACTGGATTTTGTGTGGCCGGCATATTTCGAAATCGAGCCCTTTCAGCGAATTGTCAACCAGCGCCGCGAGAATCTGCTTGTCCTGCGTGCCCTCCGTTTCCTTCGGCATCATATCCCCTGCGACTTCAAGAAGCGTCGTCCCGAATGTGACGTCGGTGTATGTCTGCGTATTTTCGCAATAAATCCGTATTTTTTCCATATTCAGCACTGTATCATTTAACTTAACTTTCGCATGTACCCTAAACTGTTTCATTTAAATTCCGCACTTGCGGAACTTGAGTTGTTTACTTTCCGGAAGGGATTTTGAGTGTCCTGCAAATTAACGGCCGAATCATCTCTGCAAAGGCATATTTTCTACAAAATTAGTAATTTTGCAATATGGAAAGAAATGACGGTTACATCGAAATACGCGGTGCGAAAGCACATAATCTCAAAAATGTTTCTCTTGACATTCCGCGCGGCAAATTTGTCGTGATCACGGGGCTGAGC
>CAVEHG010000134.1:0-4191 GCA_963615405.1 bacterium
GTTCGTGGGTTACCCGTATGGGGGTGAGTGAAATCTTTATCTGTTGCGGCGGGCAGTGTAGCGGGCGAGTTCAGCGAGCATCCCGCGCTCTTCTGACGGCGCAAGAAGAGAGATGGACTCCACGGCCCGCTCCACGAACGCGTTCTGCCTTTCCTCCGCATATTCAATCCCACGGTTCTCCGCGACGAACTTCACGATTGCATCGCGGTTCTCCGGATGCGCGGCTATGTCCGCGACCAGAGCGCGCATTTCCGCTTCCCTCTCCGGTGCGTTTGAAAACGCGCCGAGCAGAGGCAGGGTTATTTTCTGTTCAAGCACATCCACCCCGAGCGGTTTGCCGACCGAATCCGTGCCGCAGTAGTCAAGTATGTCGTCCTTGATCTGGAAGGCATAGCCGAGATTCACGGAATAGTCCCTCACAGCCTCGCGGCACATCCCGGACGCATTGACCGAAATCGCCGCAGTGACGGCCGCAGCTTCGAAGAGCGAGGCTGTCTTGCTGTAGATTATGCGGAGATAGTCCTCATAATCAGTGTCTTCCGTCTGCGCTTTCTGGAGCTGGAGCATCTCGCCTTCCGCAAGGCAGCCGAGCGTTCTCGAGAATATGCGTATGACTCTGGGGTCGCAACTGCCGTCATCGTCACCGAGAATGAGACGGATCGCCCTCACCAGCCAGAAGTCGCCGACCAGCACCGATGCCGACGGCCCGAGAATGGAGCGGACAGTCGGGTGTCCCCTGCGTACATCCCCTTCGTCAGCCACGTCATCGTGGAGAAGGGTCGCGTTGTGCAACAGTTCCGAAGCGGCGGCATAGCGCTTGGACACGGAAGGAAGCGGACTGATACGGGAATCACGGACATTGGAGTCAGCCGAGCGGAGACAGGCGCGGGCCACGAGCAGGGAAATCATCGGGCGCAGCTGTTTGCCGCCGTGCGAGAGAATCGACCCGTTTGTCGTGTTCAACAGGCCGATGTCGCTTTTCAATGTCTCCGAGATGAGTTTCTGGACATCCGTCCAGTCCTCTCCGAGATAGTCTCTGATTGTCTTTATGTCCATATTCCACTGTTGAGTCTCCGCGCAGGCGCTGTGTCGATATCACACAGGAAGCCGCGCAGGCGCCGTGTCAAGACCGCCCCGTCAAATCAAGACAGCACTCCGTTAAAACAATACGGCCACAGAAAGCGTCACTCCGCCGAAACGGCTCTTGTCTCCGACTGACTCCTTCAATTTCGCAGCGAAGGAATTCACGTCAGTAATCTCTCTTTTAGCATCGAAGAGAGTGCCGAAATTCCAGTTGTACCTTGCGGAAATCTGAAAATGCCAGACTTCAAGACCGGCTCCGAGTCCGAGTCCGTATTCCCAGCGGTTGAGCCCTGTCCAGTCGTTCTTCACCGTCTCCTCGCCCTTGTATTTGTTCCCGAGGGCATATCCGAAGAACGGAACGCACTCGAAATAAGGCCTCATAATCAGAAGATCCGGTCCCCACTGCAACGAAACGGGCACTTCAAGGTACCCTGCGGTGTAGTCGAAAGCGGAAGTCCCTTCCCCGGAAGCAGCGACTTTGTTTCCCTTGACCTGATACAGCACGGAAGGCTGCACGGCAAATCCGAGCGGCAGGGAAACCTTGAATGTGGCTCCGGCGTGATACTGGGTCTCCTTATTGAGCTTCCAGTCGCTTGAATTGGCGGAGGAGAATGTCGCACCGCCGATTATGCCGTAGTTGAACTGCGCGCTTGCGTTCGCGGCAAAGAATGCGGACACCGCCGCTACCGCCAATGTAACAAATGCTTTTTTCATAATTGACTTGAGTTTATCGCGCGAGCCTACAATATCGCGTCCAGTTTGGCGGTGATATTCGCCTTTGGCTGCGCTCCGACGAGCCTGTCAACCAGTTTCCCGTCCTTGAAGAAAAGCAGGGCCGGGATGCTCATTATGCGGAACTGTCCCGCGAGGTCGCCGTTGTCATCGACATTGCATTTCCCCACAAAGGCACGTCCTTCATATTCCTTCGCTATCTCCTCCACCGTCGGGCCGAGAGCCCTGCACGGACCGCACCACGTCGCCCAGAAATCCACGAGCACGACACTGTTCGACGAAACGATTTCTTCAAAATTCGTTTCATTCACAACCTGTTCCATAATCATATTGATTGAAATAGTAATACTAAAAAAAATAGTTCAGACCCGCACGGCGCGAATCCGAACTACAAATATAAGAATTTATGACGTCAATGCAAAACGAGTTCAGATTCCGGAAAATCTTTGAATTCCGAAAATCCGACTTGCCCTGAGAGACGGCTACAGGGTCCTTTCGACATTCCAGACAAAGGCGCGCAGTCCCAGTTCCGGATATTCCGTATTCTTTTGGGACAGGCCGTCGAAAATCTGATCGACCTTCTCGTCAGGAACGATGGCAAGAATGGCATTGTTGAGCGTAGGCCACGCGTGCGTGCCCTGATGCGGCTCTCCGGACTCGCTTCCACGGCCGGTGATCTCATTCCACATTGTGTAGCCTTTGCAGCCGCAGGCCTCAAGGATGTCGGCGAGTTCCATATTGTACGCCTGATTATACGCTATGAATATGCTTTTCATTACTGTTGTTTTTCTTTCTGAATCTTAAGTTTTCGACCCGTCATCCCTTATTGAGCGTTCTTCGCAGCCAATTTTGCGGCTTTGCGGGCGCGGCGGCGGTTGCCGGCTTCGACGAAGGCGGTGTAGATTGTCGGGATGATGACGAGGGTCACGAGCGTGGAGACGGTAAGACCCCAGGCCACGGTGATGCCGAGCGAACGCCACATCTCGGAGCCTTCACCTGTTCCGATTGCCATAGGCACCATACCGAGCACTGTCGTGAGGGTGGTCATAAGGATAGGGCGGAGACGGCTCTTGCAGGCGGTGACGACCGCTTCCTTGACCTCATAACCCCGCTCCTGAAGCAGGATCGTGTAGTCGATGAGCACGATACCGTTCTTAACGACTATACCCATAAGGATGATGACTCCGATAAGGGCCATAACTCCGATCGCCGTATTCGTGATCCAGCAGCCGAGCGCGACTCCGGTGAGCGCGAACGGAATGGAGAACATTATGACAAACGGGCTCATCAGGGACTCGAACTGCGATGCCATCACCATATAGACGAGTATCACAATCAGGATGAGGAGCGTGATCAGGTCGCCGAACGTGTCCTGCTGATCCTCGATGTCACCTGCGACAGCCACTGAAATCTCGGACGGAATCGCCGTGTCTTTGATGGCCCGGTTGGCTACTGTGACCGCGTCGGAAAGGGCGTAACCTCTTGCGACATAGCCGGTCACGGTGACAAGCCTCTGGCGGTCCTTTCTTTCGATTGTCGGAGGAGTCGAAGTCTCGACCACTCTGCCAAGATCCTTGACCTTGATCGCGGCTCCGGTCGGAGAATAGACAACGATGTTTTCTATGTCATCGACGCTTGTCCTGAACTCCTTGCCGTAGCGGACGCGGATGTTGTATTCGTCTCCGTCCTCACGGTAGAACGACTGCACGGAACCCTTGATGGCGGCACTGACGGCAGATGCCGCGGTGGTGCTGTTGAGCCCGTTGAGAGCAAGTTTCGTACGGTCAAAATCCACCTGATATTCAGGAGTGTACTCGTCACGGCTCACGACGGCCTGCGAGAAGGCCTCATTTTCGCCAAGTTTGGAAGCAAGCGTGGCCGCGATGGCGTCGGTCTTGGTGAAATCATATCCATAGACCTCAAGTTTCACGGATGTGGAACCGCCCATACCCATTCCGCCTTCCATAACGGTGTATTTCTTGATTTGCGGATATTTCGCAAGCACCGCGCGCATATCGTCGGCAATTTCGGAAGATGAGCGCACGCGGTCTTCCATACTGCCGCAGTCGATATTCACGGAAATGATGTGGGTTCCGTTGTTCTGCATCGATGCGAAAGCGTTGTCTGAGTCCGCCTGACCGAGAGAGTAGCTGTAAACCCGGATTTCCGGAGCGACAGCAGTCACCTCCTGATAAATTTCAGCTGCAAGTGCACGGGTGACATCCTGACCTGTGCCGACAGGAAGTTCGATTGTGGCGCGGAGACGGCCTGAGTCAGACTGCGGGAAATATTCGGTCTTCATCGTCGGGAGGTAGGCGAGAATAGAGCCCACGAACACGGCGAGGGCGACGGTTATGACGACCGCCCTGTGCCTTA
>CAVEHG010000135.1:0-4175 GCA_963615405.1 bacterium
GTGGAACTCGGGAAGAAGAACACTGAGGCGCATATGCAGAACCGCAAGCTGATTGCCCAGTGGTGCTATGAAAATGGCCTGAAGAACAATGTGATAGAAAAGAAGGTGCGCGACGGAAAGACCTATTTCGTCGTGAACGACTACCCAGCCCTGCGCGGCCTGTTCGGCGACCTGCTTGCCGAAATCCAGCGCATCAAGTCCGAGGGAGACTATGCCGCAGGCAAGGCTCTGGTGGAGAAATATGCGGTGAACATCGACCCTGAGATTCACGCTGAAGTGCTCCGCCGCTATGCATCGCTTGACCTCAAGCCGTACGGCGGATTCGTGAATCCGAAAATTGAACCTGTCGTGAAGGGCGGCAAAGTTGTGGACTACGCCATTTCCTACACTGACGGATATCTGGAGCAGATGCTTGAGTACGGTCACAGGTACAGGACCCTGTAAATCAGTCTTGATTTATGGAAAAATTCCGGTTTCTGAAGGACTATGAATATTATCTGAAGATAGAATGTGCGATGTCGCCGAACACGGTGGCATCGTACATTTCCGATCTGTCGCTGTTCTTCGAAGCCGCCGGCAAAGAGCCCGGGGACATCGTCCCCGAGGACATAATCAGCTATTTCGCAGAAGGGACGACGGTCTCCAAACGTTCGCAGGCCCGCATCCTCAGTTCACTCCACTCATTCTACAACTGGATGATTATGGAAGGTCTGATGGAAGAGAACCCGTCAGATGCCGTGGAAGCGCCGAAACTCGGAAAATACCTTCCGGAGGTGCTTTCAGTCGAGGAAGTAGAGAATCTCATCGCAGCTGTGGATCTGAATTCACCTTTCGGACGGCGCGACAGGGCAATCCTCGAAGTTCTCTACGGGCTCGGGCTCCGGGTGTCGGAATCCATCTCCCTGAAAATCTCGAGTTTCTGGTTCGACGAGGGATTCGTCAGCATCATCGGGAAAGGCGACAAGCAGAGACTTGTTCCGCTCGGAGAAATGGCCCGTGACGCGGTCCTGGACTATCTTCAGGTGCGAGGCACCGCTTCAGACGGCGTCAGCGACGACATTCTGTTTCTGAACCGCTTCGGAAGAAAGCTCAGCCGTGTTGCGGTGTTCAATATGATCAAGTCCTGTGCGATGAAGGCGGGAATCAGCAAGGAAATCTCGCCCCACACTCTGCGCCACTCGTTTGCGACCCACCTCGTCGAGAACGGTGCGGATCTGCGTGCGGTGCAGGAAATGCTCGGGCACGAAAGTATACTCACGACCGAGATTTACACGCACATCGACAGCTCGACCTGGCAGCGGAACATTCTTGAACACTTCCCCAGATATTAAGCTTATTCACCCTCTTCCCCCTCCGCACTTACTTTCCGCAATTACTTATAGATACGTCTTAGGATACCGAGGAGAAGACGCCGCACGATATAGGTCCGCGGCCAGAGCCTTGAGCAGAGCTTCCACGAGAAAGAACCGCAGCTCCACTCCCTGCCTGAAGGAGATATCCTTTTTTCCACGACCGCGACGACATCCTCCGGCCGTGCCCACTCGGTTCCCTTGCAGTTGCCGTCACCGCGGAAAATATAGACGGAAACCCTTTTCCCGATGCAGCGGTGCAGAATGAATCTGCCGTGGAAACGGAACAGAACGACATCCCCGTTTTTCAGGCCCTCCGCCGGAACGTAAGACCTGAGCAGGACCGAATCCTTCTCGTTGCGGAAAAAGGGGAACATGCTCCAGCCCTTGACCTTAAGCAGGACGTGTCCCGAGTCTTCGAGTTCATCGAGAAGATTCTCGAAAAATATTTCATTGGGAATTACAATATTGGGCATAACTTCGTCAGATTCGCATTTTTTCGCGCAGATTAACCGGCGCGGCATCATTTTAGTGCCATATCGGATTTGCGAATTTCACTATTTTTGTGTAATTATGCAAGATTTTTCACTGCAGCGCACTGCGCGGCAGAAGCGGTTCGTGTCCCGTAAAGGAACACATACGGCCGTAAAGTGATGACACACAACAGTGAGGGAATGGTAAAAAATGAAAATAAGGAACATACTGATTGCAGCCATCGCGATGATGGCGCTGTGCGGAACGACAGTGAACTCCGGGGCGGCTCCGGCGGGGAAACATCTGATCACCTACACCCAGCCCGACGGTTCGACCTTCAAAGGCTATGTGCGCGGCGACGAGTTCTGCCACGTGCGGACAACTGCCTCCGGAAAATCCATCGCAAAGGATTCCGAAGGATGGTGGTGCTATGCGCAGCTTGACGCGGACGGAAATCTGACAGCCACGGGCAGCAGAGTGGGCACACCGGAAACTTCTCTCCTGGCATTCTCCGCAACGAACACGACCATATTCCCGAAAATGTCCGGGAAACGGAGAATTTTCGACGAAAATATCGCAAAGAAGCAGACAATGAAGGATTTTCTCGCGCAGAACGGCGTGGCGACAAAGGCCGGAGGGACAAAAACCCAAAAGCACGGAATCGTGATTCTGGCACAGTTCAGCGATGTTCCGTTCACCTACACGAAGCAGAATTTCGTGGATATGCTGACAAAGGAGGGATATTCCCATAACGGAGCGGTGGGGAGCGCACGGGACTATTTCAATGACCAGTTCGACGGACTCGTCGATTTCAGTTTCGATGTGTCGGAGATTGTAACGCTTCCGAAAAAAAGGGAATATTACGGGGGCAACGACAATAACGGAGATGACAAGAATGCGGAGCAGATGGTTATGGACGCCTGCGATCTGGCCTCGAAAAACGGGACGGATTTCTCGAAATATGACGATGACAGCGACGGATACGTCGACAATGTGTTCGTATTTTTCTCCGGCGAGGACGAAGCCGACACGGAAAATGAGGACTGCATCTGGTCGCACGCCTACTATATCGAGTCCGGTGCGGGCAAACACCTGACTCTCAACGGAAAGAAGATAGACAGGTATGCCTGCACAGCGGAACTTTCTCCGGAAATTGTGGAATATCAGGGGGGATATGCGCTGAGCGGAGAATATATGCTTGCCGGAATCGGAACATTCTGCCACGAATACAGCCACACCTTCGGGCTTCAGGACCTCTATGACACCGACTATTCCGGCAGCGGCGGATGGTCCGAGGCTCTGTGGCACACGACGGGACTTATGGACGGAGGAAACGCGAACGATATGGGAAATACGCCGCCGTACTACAATGCGATAGACATGGAATGTCTCGGTCTCGGCGAGGCTATCACATTGACTGAAGGGACATATACTCTGCAGCCGATACACAAAGGACGGAAATACTGCCGTATGGAGACTGACAGGGAGAACGAATACTACCTGATTGAATGTCGCGACAACAATTCGCTATGGGACAAGCACATAGGCGGCAAGGGACTGCTGATATACCACATCGACAAGTCGAAGAACAGCGCCGGGAAATCGGACAGTTACGGAATAACGATGACGGCCAGACAGAGATGGACGCCATACAACGAAGTGAACTGCCGCCCGGACAGGCAGTGCGCCGACCTCGTGGAAGCGGACCCGTCAGTTGTCAGGAAAGCTTATAACGAAAATGAGGAATTCAGTCCCACAGACTCACAGATAAGCAAGATTTTCTTCCCCTGCGGAAAGCGCGACAGCCTTGACGCCGCCGGCGGACTTAAATACTGGAGCGGAAAAAAATGTCCGGCAGTTTTCAGCGGGATAACCCTCAACGGAGACGGAAGCGTCACGTTCACTGTCAAAAACAACACTGAAACAGGCGGTGAAACCGAAGACAAGACCGCCGACAAGACCGCCGACAGGGACAATCCTCCGATGATGAACTTCGCCAAGGCGGACAGGAACGCCGACGGCTCGTTCAAAGCCGGCAAAACGATTCCCCAGACACTGGACAACGCGGACGGGGCGGTTTCTGTCACCTGGTTCTTCAATGAAAAGGAAATCACCGGCACTACAGGTTTCAAGGCTTCAGAATCCGGAGTGCTCAAGGCCGTTCTGAAATATTCCGACGGGACGCAGGTCACCGTCAGCAAAAGGATTACGGTGAAGTAGGTAAAGAAAAAGCGCGCGGGCTTTAACCCGCCCCAATACGGGTAACACACGAACCCCCAACGTGTTAGGGTACATGCGAAACTTGACAAGGGCTTCTGCCCGCCGGCCGTGAGGCCGAAAAAATCCCCCTGA
>CAVEHG010000136.1:0-4162 GCA_963615405.1 bacterium
CCGGAACCTGGGCGAAATATTCAAAGAATGCGACACCCCAGGAAAACAGAATCACGAGAATCAGCGGCCATCCGGTGGAAATTTTCATTTCCTGAAGTTTGAGATGTCCGTACCACGCGAAGGTCATAAATATGTTGGAACATATCAGAAGCAGAATCGTATAAATCGCTTTCATCATAATTTTACTTCAGTCCCTGCGGAACCAGGGTAATTTAAGTTTTGCACCTGCGGAACGGCATACGGAAATCAGTAAAAACGCGCCCCGTTGTTTCAGTCGGCAAAAGCCCGTTGTTTTGGCGCGGCAAAAGTAAGAATATGTTTTAAAACATCGTCCGAAAAATGTGAAAATATGCCCCTGTTTTTGTAAATTTGCGGTTCACTTTTACAAAAGTTAAGGATATGACACTGATTAAATCAATCTCCGGAATCAGGGGAACCATCGGAGGCGCTCCGGGCGGCGCGCTTACTCCGCTTGACATCGTGAAATTTACATATGCATACTGCGAAAAACTTCGCGAGCGCAGGCCGAAACCGGACGGCGAACGCTACAAGGTCGTTGTCGGGAAGGATGCACGACTCAGCGGCGAGATGGTGGAAGACATTGTCTGCGGAACCCTCATCGCCTGCGGCGTGGATGTGGTAAAGGCCGGTTTTGCGTCAACCCCGACCACAGAGATGGCTGTAACATTTTCCGGAGCTGACGGCGGAATCATACTTACAGCATCGCATAATCCGAAGCAGTGGAACGCCCTCAAGCTTCTGAATGAGAAAGGGGAATTCCTCAATGCCGCAGAGGGCGCGGCAATACTCGAATGTGCCGAAAAAGAGGATTTTGACTTCGCTCCGGTTGAAGAACTCGGAACGGTTGAGGAACACGACTTCACGGATGAGCATCTCGATGCAGTTCTCGCGCTTCCGGCTGTTGATGCCGAGGCGGTGCGCAAGGCCGGATTCAAGGTGGTGCTCGATGCCGTAAACTCGGTTGGAGGGATAATAATGCCGAGGCTGCTCAGAAGACTCGGTGTCGAATGTGTCGAACTGAACTGCAACCCGACTGGTGATTTTGCGCACAATCCGGAACCGCTTCCGGCAAACCTCGTGCAGCTTTGCGAAACCGTCGTGAGGGAAAAGGCGGATCTCGGAGTTTCGGTCGATCCGGATGTTGACCGGCTTGCGCTGATCTGCGAGGACGGAAAACCTTTCGGAGAGGAATATACGCTTGTGAGCGTTGCCGACTATCTCCTCGGACGCGCCTATAACGAGGCTCTTGAAAGCGGTAAGTCCCTGGAGGAGGTATGTGCTCCGTACAGTATGACCACGGCATCCAACCTTTCTTCGTCCCGTGCGCTCCGCGATGTTACGGAAAAGTTCGGCGGCGAATATTTCGCGTCCGCTGTGGGTGAGGTGAATGTTACGACAAAAATGAAGGAATGCGGTGCTCTGATAGGCGGCGAGGGCAACGGGGGTGTCATCTATCCTGCTCTCCACTACGGCCGCGACGCCATGGTGGGAGTGGCTCTGTTCCTTACCAATCTGGCGCACCGTCAGCTCAAGGTTTCGCAGCTTCTTGCAACATATCCGCAGTATGTTATAACGAAGAACCGTATCGACCTTTCCGACAAGGCGATGATAGACAAGATTCTTTCTGAGATGCAGAAAATCTATGCCTCTGAAAATGTGAACACCGTTGACGGAGTGAAGATTTCTTTCGAAGACAGGAAGCAGTGGGTTCATCTTCGCCGCTCCAACACCGAACCGATTATCCGCATCTATGCCGAGGCGGCGACTCAGGAGGCTGCCGATGCCCTTGCCAATGAGGTGATAGGCATCGCCCGGAAGATAATAGGGTAGTCTGTCCTAAATTTAATTCCTGATGTTTTCGTTCAGAACCACACCCCTTCAGGATCAGCTCGACAAGGCTCTCACCGGCGGCAAGGTGGGCTGCTTCTGCACACAGAACTGCTGGGACACGGCTGCCGGGCAGTATATGTACGGCGTTTTCCGTCAGCGCGGGAACCTTCAGACTGTGTTCTCTCCCCGCGACACGGAACTTACTCCGCTCACGAACCACATCGAGTTCACCCCGGAAGAACTGCGCGGGCTCGATGCTGTGGTCGTGGAAATTCAGGATGTGGGCGTACGCTACTTCAACTACACAAAGGATGTGATGGCTCTGATGGAGACTCTCCGCGACTTCGGGGATGAGGCTCCGTCGCTCTACATCGTCGATCACGTGAATCCAGCCGGCCGTGTGGTGGAAGGCTCGATGCCTCAGGGAGAATGTGAACCGCACACGCCTAAAGTTCCCCATCGCCACGGCCTGTCGCTCGGGGAACTTGCCTTGCTGTACCATTCCGAAATAGGGGCGAAATATGCCCTGCACGTCATTTCGGCGAATGCGACGGATTCGACGAAAACCCTTCTTCCGTGGGCCATCGCCCCGTGTTCCGACATTCCGGGAATGTTTACCTGCGAGATGTACAGCGGCGGGGGACTTTGGAACAATACGAATGTTTCCGCAGGAATCGGTACGGCCCGCCCCTACGAGTACATAGGCGCTCCTTTCATAAAGACTGCCTCCTCCGGTCAGGGTCACATCATTCCTCCGCCCTCCGCAGAAGGCGCGATGATGCGTCCGTGTTCGTTCACTCCGGCCTGCGGACGCTATGAGGGCAAGAAGTGCTACGGCTACCAGATTATGCTCCAGCCGGGTTCGGAGTACCACTCTTTCCTCCATACGGTTCTTCTTCTGCGCTATATGCGCCAGAATTTTCCGGATTTCAAGCTGGACTCCACTTTTCCTCTGAAACTCTCCGATCCTGTCGTTCTCTCCTGCATACAGGGCACGCTTGACCCCCTTGAGATGCGCGAACACATCAAAACCGAAGAGCAGAAGTGGATCCGCAAAGCCAAGAAATACCTCCTCTACGATGATCAGCCCTATCGGGTGAAATAACAGGAGGAAACGGCTGTATCGAACAGTGAATTTGGAAACCCGACGGGTGAAACAGTGAATACAGGGATATGACAAAGAAAAAATATGAACTTGGGGTGGCTTTCAGCGGCGGCGGAGCAAAGGCTGCGGCTCATTGCGGGGCGCTTCAGGCTCTGAAGGAATACGGAATCAGGCCTGATGTCGTGTCCGGGACAAGCGCGGGGGCTCTTGTGGCCGCATTCTGGTCGGCCGGTTTTTCTCCTGCCCAGACCATCGGAATGTTCCGTGAGATGAACTTCTTCAAAAACATAGTCTCTCCGACGAGGCCGCGCGGGGGACTTTTCGACTCGACTCCTCTGCTCGAACTTCTTCAGAAGAAACTGCCGTTCACGGACATTGAAGAACTTCCGGTCCCGGTCTATATTGTCGCGTCCGATATGGACCACGGACGTCCGAAGGTATTTTCCAAGGGTAAACTCGCTCCCCGTCTTGTCGCATCCTGCTCCATTCCGCTCATATTCAAACCTATGGTAATCAACGGAGTGCATTACATCGACGGAGGAGTGTTTCAGAATCTGCCGGTCCCGGCAATCCGCGGGCTCTGCGAGAAAGTGATTGCATTCAGTGTCCGTCAGATCGAGCCGGAGCCATATCGGGGCAATCTGGTTCACGTCGCGCTGCGGGCGTACAATATGATGTTTATGTCCAACATCCTGGCGGATTCGCGCCTTGCGGACACCTACATCGAACTGAATACGGACGGTTGCGGGGTCTATGACCTGTCGGCGATAGAAGAACTGTTCCGCCGCGGATACGCCGATGCCTGTGCAGCTCTTGAAGCTGACGGATATGAACGTGTCATGAGTCCGGAATCAATAGACTTTTCTGCCGGCATTTCCGCAGGCCCAGCTCCGCAGACCCGCGAACCTCTCCTCCGGCGCGGGCTCGACCGCCTGGAGCTGCAGCTTGAGAAACGGAAAAATCGCCGCCGCGGCAAATGAAACTTGCACGAGGCTGTATTGCATTATCTGCAGTCGTATTTCTTCAGGTCGATAGGGCAGAGTGAGCCCACCTTCTTGCCCTGGGAGAGGGCGTAGGCGATCTCGCGCGATGTGCTCTGCCCGACGTATCCGCCTGGGTTCACGACGAAAATCTCATCCGCCATGTCGATTTTGGAAAGGTGCATCTCGTCCAGCATATCCTTCACGCCCTCACTCCAGACCTCGC
>CAVEHG010000137.1:0-2851 GCA_963615405.1 bacterium
GCCTCTGAACCCGTCGCGGGTGTTAAGTTTCGCGGTCACGGCAATTTTGCCGTCCGCAGCCTTCACAACCTCGCGGATGCACTCGCGCATAAAATTCATGCGATTGTCGAGGCTGCCGCCGTAGCGGTCGTGCCGCCGGTTGGTCCAGGGCGAGAGGAACTGGGAGATGAGGTAACCGTGTCCGGCGTGAATCTCAACGCAGTCGAATCCTGCCTTAATCGCGAGACGGACCGCGTCTCCGTAGGATTTCACCACGAAATCTATGTCCTCCTGCTTCATCTTCCTGTAGAAGGTGGGGGAGTAGAGGTTGAAGCCGTTGATCGCTCCGATCGGGGTCTGCCCGCAGGTGCGCCTGTGTGTCATATTTCCGCAGTGGCCGAGCTGGATGCTTGCTTTCGCGCCCTCGGCGTGCACTGCGTCGGTGAGTCTCTTGAGCTCCGGAACGATCTCCTCGCGCATCCACAGCTGGGAGTCGAAGCTGATTCCGCTCCGGCAAACTGCCGCATAAGCCACTGTCGTCATTCCTATTCCGCCGTGCGCCACGGCCCTGTGGTAGTTGAAAAGTTCTTCCGTAGGGGCGTTGTCCTTGCCCATTCCCTCGAAGGCCGCGGAACGTATAGTCCTGTTTCTCAATTCTATAGGCCCGAGCCTGTACGGTGTAAATATTTCACTCATATTCAGTGATTTTTGTCAATCAATTTCTAAAACGATTTGAATCAGATTTTTGAGGACAGATTCATTCTTGAAGAGGGAGCATACCGGGGTATGTGACCGATGAGAGAATGAATATGGACCAAAAAGATATTCAAATCACCATATATATGGTATCAGATTCTTCTTGTGCAGGGAGGTATATTCCTCGCCGAACTCCTCCTCGTATTTTTCTGTCAGCGATTTCGCTCTCGGGCCGAGGTTCGCGAACGTCCACACGGCGAAGAGCAGACCGGCCGGAGACCAGGTCAGTATCGCATAGCCCGTCCATTCGACGAGTTCTCCGAAATAGTTGGCGCTTGTGACATATTTGTACATTCCTTTTTTCGGAATATAGTGTTTCGTGTCGCCCGGTTTGCGGAGATGTCGGATTACGTGGTCAGAGTTGAGGTTTATCCCCATTCCGGTGAAGAAGATGACAGTTCCGATGATAAAGCGCGGGTCGCGGAACCACTTGGCCGTGTAGAACCCATCAGGAGCCTGAGCCTCCATAAGTCCGGGGATTCCGAATATCCAACCTGCTATGAGAAAGGCGTTTACGGTGTTGAATACCATCCCCATCGCCATAATCGCAACCGGAGTGCGGCTCTTCCCCCTCATCAGAAGCGGGAAGATGAACGAGCGCTGGAAATAGTGCAGCAGGAAAAGTCCCGCCATAAAATAGAGCACTCCCGTGCAGTTCCCGTTGACAGTCCCGTCGATGCCGAGTCCTTCGCCCGGCCCCTCAAGGGCGAACTTTAGCGTGTAGAACAGCAGGTAGAAGAAGGACGGAGCCTCCATTATTATCCACGCGGCCTTGTTCGGAATCGTCGGGCCCCATTTGTTGTTCGACAGGTAGCCGTAGCCGGCCTTGAAGTAGAATAGCATTACGAACACGAATACGGCGAGCACCGCCATAACGGTCATAACAGTGTAGTACAAGTTCATAGTAAAATCCGTTCTCCCGACATCGCAAGTTCTTATGTGGCGAATGTCACCGCGAGTCTCCCGGGAAATGCAAAATCGTGCAAAGTTAATAAATTATTTGATTATGGTGCTTTCCGGGGAGAAGCGGGGGAAGAACGAAAGGATTTCTATGACTGGAATCGAAGAATTCCGGATTCTCCGGCGTATTTCATCAGTTCCATTACATTGTTGATTTTCAGCTTTTTGAAGATGTGCGCCTTGTGGTTGTCCACCGTGCGGACGGAGATGTTCAGCGCCTCGGCTATCTCTTTGGACTGAAGGCCTTTGCAGCACAGGCGCACTATTTCCCTTTCACGGGCCGTAAGGCTTGCCTGATCCTCTTCCGAAGATGTTTCTATGCTGCTCGCAACCTCCTTCAATACGTGGGACTCCCTGCTGTCGGACACATTGCCAATGAGGGCGAGAAGCCTTGATTTGGCTTCGTCGTTCTTGCGGAGGATTTCCATCTGACGGCGCTTTATCCGCAGCAGCCTTGCGAAAGCGAAGACCAGCGCCCCGAGCCCTGCAATCGTCACGACAAGTGCAATCACAGCCCTTAGCCTCGCCTGCGACCTGAGACTCTCCTCCCGGAGTTCTCTCTCCTTCTGCGCGGTGTGGTACTGTACTTTGAAATCCTCCACCGCCATACGGCTCTTTTCACTTGCAATGCTGTCGGAGAGACTGACGTATTTCTCCAGAGCGGCGAGCGCATCGCGGTCATTTCCAGTCCGTTTAAGCGCTTCCGAGAGACCCAGCAGAGACTTTTTCAGGATGTAGTCGCTCCCGTTTTCAGAGGCGATGCGGGCGGCGGCCTCATAGTCTGATGCGGCTTCGGTCCAGCGGTCTTGTCTGCCGCAGAGAGAGCCCAGCTGATTATAGCAGATGGAAAGGGAAACGTGTTTCCCGCCGCCGCAGACTTCCAGAACCTCCCTCGTCTTCTCGAGAGTTGTGCGGGCATCGGAGTAGCGCCCGAGGGCTATATAAACCTCTCCGAGCTGAGAGCGCCTCACCGCGGCCTTTACCTCTCTCCCGTCCTCATCTTCAATGCGCACCGCCTCCTCTATGAGCGGGAGAGACTGCAGAGGCTTTCCGAGCGCAAGCCAGATGTCCGACGCGAGTCCGAGCCTCACGGCGAGCCTTCCCCTGTCGCTGTTTTTCCGTTCGAGTTCTATGGCGGGCATGATATATTCAAGGG